>NZ_JASOOK010000013.1:0-51389 GCF_030217725.1 Streptococcus sp. UMB1203
GATGGTTTTGGAGCTTCTCCCTCTGGTTTATTAGGTTCAGTAGGAGGTGTTGTATCATTTACTCCTCCGTTGAATTCTGGAAGTTCTGGTTGTACAAGTGCATCTCCGTTTGAAGTTTCAGGTTTAGATGGTTTTGGAGCTTCTCCCTCTGGTTTATTAGGTTCAGTAGGAGGTGTTGTATCATTTACTCCTCCGTTGAATTCAGGATTATTAGGTTGAGTAGGAGCATTATCATCATTTACACCACTATTGAACTCTGGAGTTGCTGGTGTTGTAGGCGCTTCTTCATCGTTTACTCCACCTGTGAATTCAGGTTTTTCTTCAGCTGTAGGAGCGTCAGCAGGATTTACCCCACCATTGAATTCTGGAGCATTAGGAACCGTTGGAACCTCATCCGCTTCCTTAGCAGGCTCAGTAGTTGCTTCATCATCATTTACTCCACCTGCGAAGTCTTTTGGTGCTTCACCTTTAGGAACTTCTTTTAAGTTTTCGATATAACCTAAAGTTGCGTTGTAATCATCAGTTAGTTCATCGATTGCATCTTTGTAAGCTTTCACTACTTCGTTAACTTCGTCGAATTTAGCTTGAGCTTCATCTGCAGCAGTTTTAGCAGAAGCAACAGCAGCTTCTAATCTAGTTACAGCATCTTGTAATCCATCTTGGATAGATTGTTCAGCATTGTTTTTCTTAGCTGTTGCAAGTGCAGTTTTAGCTTTTTCTAAAGTTTCTTTTTGTTTATCTAATGCCGCATTTTTTTCTTCTACTGCTTTTGCTTTTTCAGTAGCATCAGCTTTATCTTTGTCAGCTACTTTAGTTAATTTTTCAATCTTTTCAGCTAAATCATCAGCGATGTCTTGAAGTTTTTTTACGATTGGTTTAGAAGCTTCTTTGTTATAAGCTGCATCTAATTTTTCTTTATCAGCAGCTGGAAGCTCAGAAAGAGCTTTACCTTCTTGTTTTGTAGCACCGATTTCGTCTGCTTGAGGGTCTTGATCTTTAGTTGCTTCAGCAGTTGTATTTTGATCTTCTAATTCTTTAGCAGCTTGTGTAGCAGTGATGACACCATCTTCGATAGCTTTTAATAAAGCATCTTTACCGATTGCAGCTTTAGCTTCGTCTTTATTTGTAATTTTAGCATCAGCATCAATTTCTTTTTCAAGTTGATCTAAAGCAGCTTTAAGAGCTTCTAAGTTATCTTTTTCTTCTTTTTTAAGTTCTTCAACTTTAGCTTTTGCTTTTTCAGCTTCTTCTTTAGCTTTAGCTAATTCAGCTTCTGCGTCAGATTTAGCTTTGTCTGCTGTAGTTTTTGCAGCTTCAGCAGCTGTTACATCTTCAGCTTCTTTTGTAGCTTTAGCTGTAGCTTCGTCTACTTTTGTTTTAGCTTCGTCTGCTTTTTTCTGCAATTCAGCAACTTTAGCATCAGCTTCTTTTTTAGCTTCAGCAGCTTTTTCAGCTTCTGTTTTTTCAGCTGGTTTAGCTGGTTCTTCTTCTACTGGTTTAGCTGGCTCGTTAGCCTCTTTTTCTTTAGCAGCTTTTACTTCATCAAGAGCTTTGTTGTACTCATCAGTAAGTTTGTTTAGCTCATCAGCAACAGCTTGAGTATCTGAAGCAGCTTGATCAAATGCATTTTGTGCAGCATCACGCTCTTTTTCAATCGCCTTAACAGCTTTATCTAATGAAGAAACAATATCAGACTCAGAGCCGTTATCTGTAGCTGATTTAAGAGCTTCTTTAGCTTCTTTTAATGTATCTTCTTGTTTTTTAAGAGCTTCAGCTTTTTTATCTTCTTCAGCTTTTAATGCATCAGCATCTTCTTTAAGCGTATCAACTTTTTCACCTAAATCATCAGCTTTTTCTTGAGCTTTTTCTGATGCTGGACGAGCAGCATCTGCTTTTTTAGCTTTGTCAATCCCAGCTTTAATGTCTGCTGGTAATTCAGCTTCTGATTTAGCTTCAGCTGGAGTTGCTTTAGCATTAGCTTGAGATGTTTTATCGTCGTTTTCTAATTCTTTAAGAATATCCCCAGCTTTTAAATCACCAGATTCAACAGCTGCTAAAATATCTTTTTTACCTAATGCTTTTTTAGCTTCTTCTTTATTTGTAATCTTAGCATCAGCATCGATATCTTTTTCTAATTGATCTAAAGCTTTTGATAGAGCATCTTTAGAATCTGCTTCTTCTTTCTTAGCGTCAGCTTCTTTTTTAGCTTCTTCTTTAGCTTTAGCGTCAGCTTCAGCAGCTTTTGTTTTTGCTGCAGCTAATTCTTCGTCAGCTGCAGTTTTAGCTTTTTCAGCTTCAGTTTTTGCAGCTTCAGCTTCAGTAGCTTCTTTTTTCTCAGTTTCAAGTTTTGTATCAGCTTCGTTAGCTGCAGTAGTAGTTGTATCTACTTTAGCTTGAGCTTCAGTAACTTTTTCTTCAGCTTTTTTAGCTTCATCTTCAGCTTTTTTAATTTCTGGACTTGTAACTTCTGATTTAGAAGTGTCAGTAGCTCCAGTTTCTGCTGGCTGAGTAGCCGCTGGTTGCTCTGTTGTCTCAGAATTTCCAGCAGGGTTAGTTGTGCTATTTGAATTAGTTGCTGATGTATCAGTTGTGCCAGCTGGTTGAGCTGAAGCAGTAGTTGCATTGGAAGAATCATCAGCTTTCACGACTGATGGTTGAGATGCCGCAAATGCTGCTCCCAATACAGCCACACTAGCCAAGCTAGTTAAAATCATTTTCTTTTTATCCATTTGTGAAACCCCTTTTTTAGAATTATATTTGGTTTTATTATAACTCTTTCTAAAAATATAATCAAGTAATAGGTTACTTTATTTATACAATTATATACTTATGTTAATTTTCAAATACACCTCTCATAATAGAAAAAAGAAAGCCTATTTTACAAGCTTTCTTTTCATAATTTACATTTTATAAGGTAAATTTTCCACTTTTAAACCCACTCACCGTTGGCATTTACTGTGTAACCATTGATTGTAGTGCTGACAGCAAGAGCTCCTGAACTATAAGCATAGTACCATTTGCCATCAATTTGTTTCCAACCAGTAGCTTTTGTTCCTTTTTCATCAAGAACATAGCTCCATTGACCTTTGTCATCTTTAACCCATGGTGATTTAACTTCTTCACCATATGATTGACCTGGTTGTGCTGGATGAATTGTATCGCGGTTGTTTTGAAGTGTTGCTGGGCGAATTGAGAATGTTGCAGGAACATTACCAGCAACTGCTGTAACATGACCATTGTATGAGTCTTCCTCATATCCAGCTGGAACATTCAAACGATACGAAACGGCTGTTCCTGGTTCAACATCTGACAAAGTAGCAACACCATCAGCACCTGTTGTTACTGATGAAGTTTTACCACCAGCGTTGAAGTCAACAGTCGCACCTGCTACTGGTTTACCAGTAGAAAGATCGATAACTGTTACAGCAACTGTACCTTTTGTATGCGTTGGAGTACCATAACCGTTGTCATTAGAACCGCGTGGGTTAGTAACTGGCTTCGCTGGTTTGTATTGGTTAGCTGGAGCAACTACACCATCTTGGTGTGTTGGGTTTCCTGCACTACCATCCCATCCTGACCAGTTACCATATGCATGAACTGGAGCTGCGTTAATAGCTGCTGTTGCAGCTACAACTGCTGACTGGCAACTTCGGAAGTTAAAACATGTTGACATACCATATCTAAAAAGGCAAAAAGTTTCCCTTCCTTCAACTTTCCCACGCTCTAATCCTTTTTCTTCAGCTTGTTCCAAGGCATAGTCCTGTGCTAACAAGGCTTTCTCTTCTCGCATACGTAGTTGACTAAACATTTTCCTGTCCTCCTCGGACCAGCTCTTGTAGTCCAGCAGTTGGTCTGCCTGGCTGATGGATCGCTCTGGCTACTGAGTAAAGGGTTTGTTGCCGAAAAACTCCAACCACGGCTTACGAACCTCATCTTTGCTGGTTTCTCTGTATTTTTTTAATTCCAAGAATGCTATTACTTGTGATGGTCTTATAAGAGTGACTCAAACTCAGCTACTGTCATGCCTAATTGCTGGCTGGCAACCTCAACGGTTAAAAGATGCTGGCGAACGAGATTTACTAATCCTTTTTTCAGTCCTTTTTCTTCAGCTTGTTACAAAGTATAGTCCTGTGCTAACAAGGCTTGTTCTTCGCGTCTGCGTTGTTCACTAAACATTTTCCTGTCCTCCTCGGACCAGCTCTTGTAGTCCAGCAGTTGGTCTGCTTGGCTAATGGCTCGCTCGGGTTCTTGGGTAAAGGGTTTATTCCCAAAAAACTCCAACCACGGCTTGCGAACACTATCCTTGCTGGTCTCTCTGTACTTTTTTAGTTCTAAGAATGCCATCTTTACTAGATGGTTTTCCTGTCCATTGTTTGTAATTGTCAAAACCTCACCCGTCGTATCCTCTCGCATACTAAAACTGTGAAAGGCTAAATCATCCTGAAAGTAGTTGCTGTCCACAATTGCGATAGCATATACTGGTGCGATGTGTTTGTAACTTCGATGAGTATTGCCTTCTTGCTGGCGAATTTTTTCAAGATTTTGATTGACCTGACTGCACAAATAAGCCCACAGGCGATTAATGAAAAAATTTTGATGATGCACCTGAATTTCGATAATAACCTGTGTCCCATTGTCCAACTCTGCCAAGACGTCTATACTGGTATAGAAATCCTGCGCTGAATAAGGCAGGGAAGGCAAGACATGAATATTGCTTCCCTCCAAAATGGTCACATTTTTTGCTGGCAAGTCCAGCATATCGCGGATAAATTGACAAGTGATTTCTGGATTGCTAAAGATTTTCTTAGCAACCAAATCATTGGTCGGGCTGATGCCCGGATGACGTACAGTCATACTTCCTCCTTTCATTATAGCACATTTTTTAATCTAGATTTACTAGATTCTCTGCTACTATCTATTTATTCGGAAAAGAGACGAAAAAAACCTGAGAATTATCTCAGGCTTGGTCATTAAATCTTTTTCTCAATACTGAAAAGTGGAGAAAGTGGGCGTTTTTCATGGATACGTACAATAGCATCTCCTAGGAGATGAGCTATTGAAATCTGCTCAATCTTATCAATCAAACGCTCTTCTGGCAGATAGATGGTATCCAAAACAACCAATTTCTTAATAGCTGAATTTTGGATATTGTCCATAGCAGGACCAGAAAGAACTGGGTGCGTACAGCTTGCATAGACCTCAACAGCACCAGCTTCCGCAAGGGCATCTGCCGCGTGACAAATCGTTCCAGCAGTATCAATCATATCATCAATCAAGATACAAGTCTTGCCTTCGACCTTACCGATGATGTTCATGACTTCACTGGTATTCATCTTATCAACGCTACGACGTTTGTCAATGATGGCGATAGATGTTTTCAAAAATTCTGCCAACTTACGGGCACGAGTCACCCCTCCATGGTCTGGGCTGACAACCACATAGTCAGAACCAACCATGCCACGACGCTCAAAATAATCCGCAATCAGAGGAGCTCCCATCAAATGATCCACAGGAATATCAAAGAACCCTTGAATCTGCGCAGCATGCAAGTCGATGGTCAATAAACGATCCACTCCAGCTACTTCAAGCATATTTGCGACAAGTTTTGAAGTGATTGGCTCACGCGCTCTCGCCTTTCTATCCTGACGTGCATACCCATAGTAAGGCATGACAACATTGACAGATTCTGCACTAGCACGCTTCAAAGCATCCACCATAATCAAAATTTCAAGCAGATTGTCATTTACAGGCGAGCTAGTTGATTGTAGGATAAAGACGTGTTTCCCACGGATTGATTCTTCGATGTTGACCTGAATCTCTCCATCTGAAAATTGGCGAACACTTGATTTCCCCAACTCTATCCCAATCTCCTGCGCTACACGTTTTGCCAATTCTTGATTAGAAGAAAGGGCAAACAGCTTTAAATCAGAAAAAGACATGATTTCCTCCGGTATATATGTATCGCTTGTGCTTTTCACAAGATTTTTCCATCTACCATTGTAGCGTTTTTTGCACTATTTTTCAATCAAAAATAAAAGAAGGGCACCATATTTGTACCCTTTCATCATTCTTTTGAAAAATATTCTAGTTCATCATCTCATCGTTCTTCTCAACAAAGCGATAAGCCTGATAAAAACCATAAAGAGCAATAGCCGTAACCACTGGAATTGCTAATGGCAACTCTGTCTCCAACTCCACAAAAGGAGAGTTAAACAAGAAGTGAGTTCCTAAGGCTAAACCTAGGAAAACAAGCCCCTGTTTCTTGTCAACCTTCTGCCCTTTATAGGCTCTGTAAAGCAAGTAAACACCCACTACAGCTAGACCTGAAAAAGTCCAGTGAGAGGCAATTCCTGAGATGATACGCTCTAAAATCCTAGAAATAGTAAAGTCAAAGCCCTCTGGCAAATCCGTACGAATGTAGCCAATATCCTCAATCATTTGGAATCCCAAACCAGAAGCAATCCCTAGTAAAAACAAAGATTTTAATTTTCGAACAGGAATCAAAGCTAAAACAAAAACAAGTGGCAATAATTTCAAGGGTTCTTCTACCAAAGGAGCCACAATAGCACTTTCAAAGGCATTTAAAAATGCACTATCTGGGAAAAGAACCCCCAGTAAATCATGGATGTAGGTATTAGCAAAGCTAGATAGCCAGCCTGAAAGGAACATCCCACCCAATAAAGACAAGATCAAGGCGTTCTTTGGCAATTCCCATTTTTTCCCAATACGGAAAAGGAAATAAAGAGCCGGAATCATGTAAAAGAGAGCTAGAAAGATAGAAACTCCCATTAGTCCATATTCCGCACCTGACATCGAACCATCCGTATAGTAGATAGTCTCATACTGCAAACCAATACATAGCAATAAGATAAAAATAAATAAAATACTGTTTTTCTTCATACACTTTCTTTCTAAATGAATTTTTTACAATTCTACGACTGTCATACTTCCTGTATCCACATCGTAAATGGCACCAGAGATAATAACATCGTCTGGTATTAGGGGCGAATCGATAAGGAGTTGCATGTCCTCACGTACACTCTCCTCTATATCTTGGAAGGGCAAAAAGTCCTGGTCTGACACATCGACACCTAGTTCCTCTTTTAAATACTCCTGAAAAGGTCCATTTTCAAAGGTCTGAGCACCACAGTCTGTATGGTGCAATACCACAATCTCTCTTGTCCCCATTTGTTGCTGGGAAATAACTAGCGAACGAATCATGTCCTCAGTTACACGACCACCTGCATTCCGTAAGATATGAGCATCCCCAAGTGCCAAGCCCAGAGCTTGCGCAACGTGCAAACGTGAGTCCATACAGGTCACAATAGCTACTCTGGTTTTGGGTTTAAGTGGCAGATTTAACTGCCCATGTAGGGCAACATAAGCCTGATTGGCTTGCATAAACTGTTCAAAATACGACACGATTCCCTCCTCGAAAATTTGATAGTCAAATATTTCTCCTATCTTATCATTTTTAAGAGGATTTGTCACGGATTATGCAAAGACCTTTTTCAAAACCTCCTGAATCGTTGTCACCCCAATGACCTGTATTTCCTTGGGCGGAGTGATTCCTGTCAAGGAATTCTTAGGTACATAAATCTTAGTAAAACCCAGTTTAGCAGCTTCATTGATGCGCTGCTCGATACGATTTACACGCCGAATCTCTCCTGTCAAACCAAGTTCTCCCACAAAACATTCCTGAGGATTAGTTGGCTTGTCTTTGTAGCTCGAAGCAATGGCAACTGCAACAGCCAAGTCAATGGCAGGTTCATCCAATTTGACACCACCAGCAGATTTGAGATAGGCATCCTGATTTTGCAAGAGAAGTCCTGCCCGCTTTTCCAAAACAGCCATAATCAAGCTAGCACGGTTAAAATCAAGTCCTGTCGTCGTACGCTTGGCATTCCCAAACATGGTCGGTGTTACCAAAGCCTGAACCTCCGCCAAAATCGGACGCGTCCCTTCCATAGTCACCACGATGGACGAACCAGTCGCACCGTCTAAACGCTCCTCTAGAAAAACTTGACTCGGATTGAGGACCTCAACCAAGCCACCCGACTGCATCTCAAAAATCCCAATCTCATTAGTGGAACCAAAACGGTTTTTGACCGCTCTTAAAATACGGAAGGTGTGGTGACGCTCCCCTTCAAAGTAAAGCACCGTATCCACCATATGCTCCAACATACGAGGCCCAGCCAAGGTTCCTTCCTTGGTCACATGACCTACGATAAAGATGGCAATGTTATTAGTTTTGGCCAGCTGCATAAGTTCAGCCGTCACCTCACGCACTTGAGAAACAGACCCCTGCACCCCTGAAATCTCAGGAGACATAATGGTCTGAATGGAGTCAATAATGAGGAAGTTTGGCTGGATTCTTTCTACCTCAGCTCGAACACTCTGCATATTGGTCTCTGCATAGAGATAAAACTCGCTATCAATATCACCCAAGCGCTCTGCTCGTAGCTTGATTTGCTGGGCAGACTCCTCCCCACTGACGTAAAGAACCGTTCCCACTTGAGACAGCTGGGTTGAGACTTGTAGGAGAAGGGTTGATTTCCCTATTCCAGGATCCCCACCGATTAGGACGAGACTTCCTGGTACCACTCCGCCTCCAAGTACACGGTTGAATTCCTCCATCTCCGTCTTGGTTCGATTGACATTGATTGAAGTCACCTCAGCCAGTTTCATGGGCTTGGTTTTCTCACCTGTCAAGGACACACGCGCATTCTTGACCTCGGCAACCTCAACCTCTTCTACAAAAGAAGACCAAGACCCACAGTTAGGACAACGTCCCAGATATTTAGGGGAATTATACCCACAATTTTGACACACAAATGTCGCTTTTTTCTTTGCGATGATAAACCTCTTTCTATATCTCTAACTCACACTCAATCACTTGGCAAAAATCAATCTTCTCATTTGGCACAAACTGACGCATGAGCATGTTGTGAGTTACCACTATCACGGTCTGGTAATATCGATACTTAGCCATGCATTCTAGAAAACGAGACTTCATCTCCGTAGATGTCTCATATTGAATAGGACTATTAGGAAGTAACTCCCCCTTATTTTCTAGAAACATAGTACGAGCTTTTTCAAAATTATCTGTGCCACTTTCATAGACCTGCCATTCATGCAATAATGGCTCCACTCTCAAAGGAAGTCCAGTAACACAAGCCACATAAGAAGCCGTTTCTAAAGCTCTTGTGACTGCAGAAGATATGATTATTTCAGCTGAAGAGAATAAAGGATTGGTGCTCAGTTCCTGAGCCTGCTGCCGTCCCTTCTCAGATAAGGGTGCCAAATCTATCCCAAATCCCGTATAAGAACGCTTCTCTAACTCACGATAATCTGGCTCCCCGTGACGCACAAAGATAATCTTCATCCTAGTGCCCTGTCGATCCAAATCCACCAGTTCGAACGCCATCAGCCATATCTCCATCTGCAATTAAGAAAGGAGCAAAGACAGCCTGGACCACACGTTCTCCAACTTCAAGAACAACTTCTTGATCTGTGATATTCTTCATCTGTGCAAAAATATGCCCTTCATTCCCAGGATTTCCATAATAATCCCCATCAATGACCCCAACTGAATTAATTAAAACCAAGCCCTTTTTACGAGGGTTTGAAGAACGATCATAGAGGTAGAGAACCTCATTCGGCTGCATATAAGCCTTAACCCCTGTCGGAACCAAGACAATCTCTCCTGGCGCAATAACCGTACGCACAGCAACCTTTAAGTCGTAACCAGCCGCATGCGCTGTCTCACGCTTTGGCAATAAATTCTCATCTATAAAACTCGAAACCAATTCAAAACCACGAATTTTCATCATCTTCTCTTTTCTATTATCATTTATTCTAGATTATTCTATCTTATTTATTCGGAAAAAGCACGAAAAAAAGAGCACACAACAGTTATAGGCGATACGATAATTTACACTGTTTCACAATACGTTGAAATTTAGAGCTTTAAAGCGAGGGCAAAGTTGATTTTTTGCATCATTTTACAGAGGTTTACGACATTTTTGCCCCTTTTTTGCCCCTTTTTGCAAACAAAAAAACCGCAAGCCTTAGCCTGCGGTCTAGTGTAATCTATTTTGAAATTCTTTCTGTTTTTTTATTTTTCTTCTTTTGGTTTGTCAATTATAGTGATAAGCCCGTCTGGTTCGGTTTTGAAAGCTGGATCTGTGTGAAGTTCACCGTTGGCTTTCAAATAGTACCAGCCATCACCAGATTTTATGAATTGCTTAGATAGCATATAGCCATCTTTTTCTTCCATGAAATACCAGGTTTCACGGTATTTCACCCAACCAGTGGCCATGCGCCCGTCTGATTTGAAGAAGTACCAGCGATGGTTGAGGAACATCCAGCCCGTGACCATTGCCCCACGCTTATCAAGATAGAACCAGTCTTTACCATCGTTGAACCAACGGTTGATTAGGCAGTATCCACGTTCATCAAAGTAGAACCACTCATTATTGATTTTCTTCCAGCGTTTTGTCGGATAAGAGCCATCTGACTCTTCCCACCACCAGCCGGTTTCATTACGTTTCCAGCCAGCTTCAGATAGACCACCTTCAATATCTTTCTTGAATTGCTCACGGCTAATGCCCCATTTTGCCAAGTAAGGGTATGGATCCACATGGTCAGAGTAGTTTCGAGGTTGATTGTATGTACAATACTGATGTGTCTTGATGCCTGCAAGGCTATCAGAGTCAAGAGTTTTAGGGATGCCTGCTTCATCAGCAAGGTTGCGCAGTAGTTCAACATAGAGCTTGTAATCGCGCATAAACTCTTCTTTTGTGCTATGACTTTCAATCAATTCTACTTGTCCATAGCCTTCAACGTTCCAGCCACCTCCTACATCGTAGGCTCCCATATCTGTGTACCAGGTCTGCATCACACGGCCGTTGCCGACAACGTGAGAGAAGAAGCCAGAATCAACAGGACGACGCATATGATAGTCCGCTTCGTTTTGGGCAGTTGAATTTGGATTTCCTGTTGAGTGTGCATGAATTTGTCTGTATGGTTGCTCCCCCACTTGTGGTAAGTCAGTTCTTAGTCTACTTGTATCAATATCCATTATTATTCCCCTTTCCACGCATCATTCATCTGTTTGACTGCTGACTCAACGAATGTATCCAAGTCCTTATCAGTCATGCTGATATTGTACTTATTGAGTTCAGCACGGATTTTCGTACGGGCTTGTTCCAGCTTTTCCTCGCCCTTGAAGCCTGTCTCTTGAGCTACTTGCTCCACAGCGTTGACCGCGTTCTTAGCAAGGATTTCGACAATCTTGATGGTCTTTTCACCGCCTTTTTTAATCAAAAAATCCTTAATCGATTTGACCGCGATACCAGCCAAAACAGTCAAGATTCCAGTAGCTGAAGCGATAATGATTTCAGTAATTTGTTGCATGTGTTATTCTCCTTTTTCGATTTCTTCCATGCGATCGTTCATGCGGACCATTTCTTTTTGAATATCTCCGACCGCGTGAGTGATTGTGGTTAATTCTGTAGTAGTTTTTTCCAGGTGAGTCATCAAACGCTCTTCTCGTCTGTTAGAGTCGGCCTTTGATTGCTCGTGCAAATCCATAATCTTCTTCTCTCGCTTGTCCGAAGTCTTGATAAGATATCGAATGATAATAAAGAAAAGTAAGATAAACAAAATCGCCCAAGCTACCTGACTTTGAGCGATTTTTTCAGCTTCTTCAATTGGCATATAACCTCCTTTTACTCAATACGTGGCATGACCACGGTCAGCACACCTTGCTGAAGCATCTCAGCAAGAGCCTGTTCTTTCCAAGTGTAGCCCTCTGTGGCTTGCATTTGGAACTTGAAAATAGTCTTGGTTCCTTTTGGCCATTTCGGATTGGTGTCAAACGGATAAGGCATAGCGATGATATCGCCGTTTCCATACCGTGTACTTTTAACAAGCGGTTTGATGAACTCAGCCACTTTGTTGTAAGCATAAGTAGGCATACCCCCATTTTGAGAGATGGCTAGGGCGATGAGAACCTCAGTAATAGCTGAAACCGTGTCAAGGTTCTCCTTGTTTTCCACGGTCGCTTGCTCCATCTTTGCGGTCATCTCTTTGTTTTTCTGGATTTGTTCATCTACCTTATTGAACTTCTCGTTTTCGGCACGTTGTGGGAAATTCTCTTGATAAAGGGCCTCCAGAGCTAACTCAAAAAGCTCAGTATTGGACAAGCTGATTTTATCAGCCGGTAGCATGATAGGTACGATAGCACCATCTGAATTAACAAGTGTGACCTTTGTAGCGAATTCTTTGCCGCTTGCGTCAAATTCTTGGGACTTTGTCCCGTACTCTAATTTCATAGTTCCTCCTTAAATTTTGAAAGATACATTATCAAAGTTGAGCCAAGTAGCATCAACGTTTCCTTTGACGACTACGTTACCTCCTGGATAGATTCCGATAACCGCAGAACCATAATCATTATTTAGTGCGGTCTTATATAATATTGTGGATGGTCTGAAATTTTCAGGCAAAGTAAAGATAATTGACTCACGGATAGTCTTTCCGCCTTTACAAGTACCTTTTAAATACACAATACCGTCAAATGTTTTTGAAAATTGAACATTCCCATAGTCCCTATGATGACCCCATCCATTTTGTAAATTGGCATTTTGCCAGGCTGTCGGACTACTTTCTGTTTTTAATAAAACCTCATCTTTTTTAGCATACTCAACCCAACGTGTCCAATTACCATTGCTTTTAGCTCTAACTGTTAAAAATTGTCCTGAGAAATCATAAGCTACTTGAACTACCCAGTTATCATTATGCTTAAAAACCTGCACATGTTTCCATGGATTCCCTCCGGTTGGAGAATTTGATAGATTGTAGCCCATGTATTGGCCTGAATCTGTGTAGTTGTTCCAATCAATCTCAGCGCTCAAGGAGTTTCCTCCATTTTTTGTCAACTGATGCTGTTGGATAGGCTTGTTGTCTGCGTAGATATCACCCAGAACGTCTAAAGAACCAGGTTTACCGAACTCAGCAACCTTACCGATGCCAACACGCCCGTTCTTATCATAGGACATTACTACGCTTTCAGTTGCAACAGTAGCTGAAAATTCAACGCTTGTAAACTTGTCCTCAAGCTTACCAATAATCACAAAGGATTTATTCGATGGATAATTCCCCGCCATGTTAGCAGCTGAATTAGTCAATGTATGAATACTTGTAAAATTACCAGATGCACTCCCATTATCATCCGTGAAATTCTCATTACCTATCTGAGCAACTTTGAAAGTTAAGGACATTACATTCCTTTGCTTTCCTGACTGCATTATAGGGGCTATTCGGGCATTTCTTAACACTTGCAATGTATTTGGATTGCCTCTAGTTCTAAGTGCGGAGAAGCTAAAGGAGGGGGCATAATACTCAATCACGTTGATAGTAATATCTTTAGTATCTGATTGTTTACCCCGACTATCGACAACATAAGCTCGAATAGTAGCTAAACCGCTAAAGTTCATGATACCAAAACTACCACCGTTTTTAGTTACGACCATTTTTTTATTAACAATTTCAGCTCGATATCCTGTAATAGTAGATCCATAGGCGCCAGACGCATTGTTGAAGTTTACTTGGATATCTGAAATGATTTGTAAAAAGTCATTTCCACTCAAAAGCCGTCTTGCGACCGTATTCATATCAGTTAATGAAAGACCTGTGAAGGTAGGTTTTACACTGTCTGGGATTTTAAAGTGCCAGCCATTAGAGTACACATCGCTTCCAATTTGGGTAGACCCATTATATGTTCGAACACAGATGTCCATTAGCCCGGAACTAGATTTAGGTAAGTGTCGAGCAAGATCTAAAGATGGGGTAAAGGATACACTTGTTCCATGGTTCTTCCCTAGGTCAATCCATTCGCTTCCAAAAACTCTATACCAGACTTGATGAGTAAACGAGTTAACTTTTCGATTGAATATGACGGTATGAAGTGAGCCTAAATTTCGATTTCCTTCTAAGCTAGAAATTTGCGTAGACCTAGGAATTTTGTCGAATGTATAATTCGTCGAAATTGTAATGTTGCCATGAACTCCGTTATTGGGGTCAAAAGATGCCCAGACAGACATAGTCTTTGTCCCGTCACTGTCATGAGGGATTGTAACCTCTCCACTTGCGAGGGTTACCTCTTCTCCGGACGTATCGTAATCCGGGTGACTGCTATGAACACTTGCGCCATTTAACCAGACAGAAAGGTTACTGATATTTCCATAAGTCCATGTTCTATAAGCTCCATCGCGGTCGATAGTAGCCCGCCACCTTACTTTCGAAGAGTTATTAGTAATGTCCTGACTAACTTGTTCGACGTAAAGGTTCAAATGCAATGGGCCACTAGAATTGATAAATTTAGTCATTTTCCTCTTTTTAACCTCCTACATATCGAATAACATTCACATCTTTGTCAAGATAATACTGTTCTGTTCTAAAGCGTCCGATTTGAACCGACGCGGTGAAAATACCGTTGTCGATATGAATCACACCTTGCGAAATATACATTACTTCCTTACCTGCAGAAAACATAGAAATCCTATCATGACTGACTTTGATTGATGAACTAGCATTGTTCTTTCCAATGATGAACCCCTCATTTGAAGCGCTCATATAGGTATCGATGAACTTTTTCATCTCCTTCAAGCCACCAAATTCTATTGATAAAAACTCAATTCTTCTGCCCGCTTCGATTAAATCAGATTCAGATTTTTTTTGGCTTTCTGCATTTGATTTTACCAAAGCATTATAGGCTTTTTCTAAATCACTGAACTGATCCATTGTCGCTTTAGCTTTTAATTCTACGTCATGAAGTTGAGCTTTTTCAGCTAGAGCATTTAATTGGCCATTAGTCAATTTATGGTCAGCTTTAGAGTCAATATCCTTTTTAGTCTCTGACCAGTGAGGTTGCCAGCTCGTCATAGGTATGGCTCCAACTGTTAAAACAGCCCAGTCAGCATTACCAATTCCTTCGAGTTCTACAGTGAAGAATGATACAACGTCTCCAGCGTTAAGGTTTTTCTTAGATGTGAAAGTAGCGCTCCAAACATCCAGCTCAAAGCTATATGCTAAATTTATCCACTGCCAGCTATCGCTAGGATTCTCACGAATACCAAAATTAAGTGTACTTTTATCACTCCTCCACCATTTAGCGCTTAAAGTGTACTGTTTGCCAGATTTTAAAGGTTCGGCCAAGACGAAGTCTTGCTGATGTTTATTTCTCCATCCAGTGTTTGAGCCTAGTAAGATATTACCTGATTGCTCTGTCGTGCTAAATAAAGCCGTCCACTTATAATGTGTAGGATCCTGACTGTCTGCCTCTGTGAAATCCGTTAGCGTACCTAAATAGCGCTTATTTGTGCTATCTGTTGTACTAAAACCATCACGACCGTCAGCAGAATTAGCCCAAGCTCTATGCAAGTATGGAGTGCGTCCGTCAGCTCCAGTTTTTCCTGGGATACCTTGGTCGCCTTTCAGTCCTTGCAAACCTTGGACACCAGGTACCCCCTGTTGCCCACGTTCCCCTTTTGGTCCAGGAGTCAGTTCAATTTTTTTTAGATCTTCTTTCGTCGCTACATCTTGAGCATTGATAGTGAGCTTATCAATGTTCATCACAACTTTGCCGTCACGTACGGAAACAATCTCTTGCAAACCATTCATGATTCGCAAACGTGCTAAATCCAGATCTCCAGCAATTATATTTTTGGCATTTAACGTAATGTAATTACCAATTGCTGCAGAAACTTTTTTTGCTAGCAATTCATCAGTGGTTATCGTATTGACAATTTCTCCGACATTAGCGCTGTCTGCCTTTTTAACCCATGAACCTTCTACACGTTCCCACATTTCAACATAGCCACCATTAGGTTTAAACCATATATCTCCATTTTTTGGTTTTGTAGGGCTTGCTGTATCAAGGTACATGCTACCTTGTTTAGTGATAAGTTCGTCCAAATACTCAATTTGACGTTGCACGGCTCCCTTATATTTATAAGTACCTTGTGCAACTCCAGCAGCATTTCCGCTACTATGGGCAGATAAACCACCATCAAACGAAAGTTTGTAGGACAGCATTGGAATGTTAAAATAGATATTTTCATCCCAGTGTACTGTAACCCAGTCACCAGCTTCCATAGCCATATCGCCTCGCCATGAAAGCGTATATGGATAAAAATTAAAATCACGGTATTCGTTGAAGATGCGATCCAGAATTTCTTGTGTAACCCATGGATTTTTTAACTTCATAATATTACCTGTGGACAATCCTGATTTATACACAACCTTATCAGCAGACTTACACTCAATACCTTTCAACCTGTAAGGTATCTCATCACGTTCTAATCCTCCAGGCTTATACATATCTTTTGTGATATGCCTTGATATTGTCTTTAGCTTGATAAAATCAAGCTTCCCATTACGATTAAATCTAACAAAGCTTCCTGATAATTGCGCCAAGTAAACTAAGGCCTCACGATAACTTGTTTTTTCTAGTTTCTTCGCAACTTGATCATTTACTAATTGGATATTAGTATCTGTCGTAATACCTGTCAGTCTCACGATTTCAGCTAAAATATCCCTTGTATAAGCTGGATAAGTAAGCTGACTATCATAAGCACCAGACAATCTAACAAACTCATCCTGTAACTTAATTTTTGTCTTTTTATCATTACGATTTAGCTTGACCTCGGTGACAAAAAACTTGCCAAGTGGGACGGTTTTGCCCGCAATAGCTACCGACATTGTTGCCGGCATCATTTCTTGCAGACCTTCAATAATCTCTTTAATTTCAATTTCTAGACTATTGATGTACCCACCACCAATTGTAAAATCATTACTATTACCGATGGAACTGTCGTAAGTAGCTGATGCAATTTTGGTTTTTGTGTATCTCTTACCATTTAAGTCAAAGTTAGCCTCAAACACGCGCAGATGGTTCTGTATTGCTTTGATATAATCTGATGTTACTTCTAGCATAATTCCTCCTACTGCTCGATAATAGATACAGATAAGCCGTTGTAATAGGTCACACCGTCGCTCAGACGCCCCATTACTGTCTCTGTGATAGTTCCGCGGTAACCAGTGATAGACTGTCCTAAAATGTTTGCAGTAAAAAATCCAGCTACCAATTTAGACTTGATAAGATTTCTTTCTGCTTCTGTGATAATTCCCCATTTGATGGAAAATGTACGTTTTTCTGCAATGACGTCACCCGTCATCAATCCACTAGCACTACGCCCTGTGGAAGATGACCAGATAATCTCATTATTGATACTGATTTCAACTGGAGAAGCAAGAGCTACTCCACCTACTGATATTTCACTCATGCATACCTCCTAAATCATGAGGGGGGATTCCCCTGTTTTAATTGCAATTTCATTGATTTTATCTACAATTTTCTTGGTGATTTTATCACCATCAATTGTCAAATCAAGAGCACGAACCGCTTGCAACAACTGTGTCAGTAAGGCTAGAACTTCTGGCCCACCGCCATTATTTGACAATTCCGCTGCACGACGTGCCATTTCAAGCATTTTATTTTCCGGAGCAACAATCTCACCGTAATGCTTGTTGTCACCAATCATGGCAATTTGTGGTGTATTGGCCTTAACAAAGCCACCTTGAGCAAGTCGAGGTAGTCCAATGTAACTGAAGCCACCGATACTTACACCAGGTAATTTATTAATTACGCCAACAGCACTATTAAGCAATCCGATACCACTATTAATTGTGCTTTCCACCGTGCCAAGCACCCCGTTAATAACGCTACGTACAGCACCGCCAATGGCGCTTCCAACCATGGTTCCAACGTGAGTAAACGTTGAGCGTATTTGCCCCCAAAGTCCGCTAAAAAACCCGATAATGCCCGAAAATGCATTCTTGACATTGTTATATGCTTCGTGGAATTTTGAAGAAAACCACCCTGGTATACTAGCAAGAGCAGATTGGATATTACTCCACTTCCCTGCAAACCAACTTGCAATAGGATTGAAGATACCTGTTAAACCTGTCCACGCGTTGTGGAATTTGTCTTTGAACCAATCAGGAATAGAAGCAAGATTGCTTTTTAACTCATTGTAGCGTTGAGAAAACCAAGAACCAATACCAGTAAAGATAGCAACAATGGCATCCCAGGCTTGTTTAAACTTATCTTTGAACCATTGAGAAACAGGGGCAAACACTTCTTTGGTCTTTGTCCACAAATTACTAAAAAAGTTCGCAATATTAGTGCAAACCTGATTAAACCATTCTTGGACAGCACCCCAGATCTCAATACATTTCGCTTTGATAATATCCCAGTTTTGATAGAGTAGTACTCCAACACTAACTAAAGCAATCACCGCTCCAACGACTAGGGTTATTGGGCTTGTCAATACTGCCATTGCTGCATTGAGTGCCCACGTCGCAGCGCTCAATGCTGTTGCTCCTGCGGTTGCTGCAAAACTAGCTGAAGTATCAGCAACTTTAGCCGCAGTACTCAATCCCCAAGCAATCACCTCTCGACCTTTTTCGGCAATCAATGTTGCTGTATTAACCACAAAATCCTTTGCATACATTGCGTTTAGGATGGCAGTTTCTGCAATATCTTTTACTTTAGCAATTGTTACGGCATGAATTGCTGTTCCAACATTATCGAATGCAGTCTTAACATTAGCAAAAACAGCCGGAAGTCCGCCGGCTTGTTCTATCATTGAAGCGAATTCTATTGTTTTCCATACCGTAGCAAATGCAGTGATAGGTCCGATTAGCTTAGATAATCCTTTAGAAAAACCAATAATAAACGGACTAACAACATTGTCATAGTTACGCTTAATTATATTCCCTAATTCATCAAGAGCTTTTGCAATTGTTTCAAACAATGGTGCTAACTTCTCTAATGCACCAGCTAAAAACTTAACTAATCCAGGGGCATTATCCGAAACGATTATCTCTAATCCTTTCATAAGGTCCCGACCTAAGCTACTACCAACATCAATAATTGTTGAACCGATACTTAAAATTGCAGATACAATCGCACTGCCAATTCTTACTGCTCCAGACGATGTGATGACATCATAGAATGCATTTGATAAAATCTGGACGATATTTCCAGCTGATTCTGCAATGCCACCTATATTCGTAAATAGGGATACTAAAGCGCCTTTAATATGCTCTTTTTGGCGTTCTAAGCCATTAGCTATACTTTCAGCTATAAAGACTCCTATCCCGAGAGCAACAGTCCCTATCGAGCCAGTAAACTGCCCTAGAGCATAAGCTATCTTATCAAGCATAGTTTGAAAAGAAGCAACAACTTTTGGATCTGTAAAAATCTCTTGAAGTACTTCGCCAATTCGTTTTAAAGCACTCTGAAGGCGTTCAACACCATCGAATCTAAATGAAGCGTTGAAACCATTCTGGAACAATTTGACGAGTTCAAGCAATCGTTTAAATAATCCATCAAACAAACCGTCTAATTGATTCCCACCTTCAGCAATTTTCCCCATATCTACTTCAGCGCCTTTAGGTGTTCCACCACCTCCGCCGCCTGAACCACCAGGACTGCCTCCGGAATCTCCACCACCATCTCCGCTATCGGATGAGTCAGATAGTTTATTGACTTGGTCAAATCCCATGAGAGATTTCATTTCTTGAGCAGCTTTCTTAGCTGCTTTACCAGCTCCATCCGCAGCCTTCCCGGCTCCTTTGGCGGCTTTTCCTAAGTTGCCAGCTCCTCCTGCTGCACCATCAGAAGCCTCTCCTAAATTACCAACTGCATCCGCAGTTTCTTGAATACCGGAGCCTTTCATAGACTTCTTGCCAGTAAATAGTTCTGTCAATGCTTTAAAAGCATTACCTACTGTCAGCAATTTGCTGAGCAAAAAGTTAATGACTTTGATAACTGGGGTAAAAATGTTAATCAAGCCAACTCCGACGCTTGCCATAAAGCTTTCGAACTGTAGCTTCATAATCCTAACTTGGTTAGCCCAACTATCAGATGTCCTAGCGAAGTCGCCACTAGCCAGTGAAAGCTTGTCTGTTACAAATGCGAACCGCAAAGCAACTTTTTCAGCCTCAGACATTTCTTGTGTCGTCTTCCCAAAGCCATTAGCCATTGCATAGGCATCAAGTGCTGATTGAGTCATGACCACACCTAAATCTTTAAGCGTCTCTGTTTCACCAGTAAAGACTGATTTCAACTTTGTGTAGGCTTCATCTTGACTAATGTTGTAAAAAGATGCCACATCGCCCGCTAAACTAGTTAAGGCTGTCGACATCTCGTAAGCTTTTTGTTCGTTAAAACCAAAAGCTTTAGTCATCGCACCGAATGTACCGGTGTATCGTTTTGCCATGGTCTCTGATAACCCAGAGGTATACATAGCTTGTTTTGCAAAGTCATCGACTTGCTTGCTCATGCGTGGGAAAGCAACGTCAACAACGTTTTGCACTTCATTGAGATCTGAGCCGAGCTTGATAGCTTGAGCTCCGAAATCAACAAGTTTCTTGATTGCAAATGCTCCTGCAAGCATCTTGGCAGCTTTCGTCGCCATCCCTTGCAAGCCACTCATCTGCCCTTTAAATTGTTTGTCGTTGACGACAAGGTCAAGACCAATCTGGCCAACTGTTTGTGCCAATAGCTATCACCTCCTACTTAGCCATCTCAACAAAGGCTTGTTTTAATTCTTCAAGAACTTGAGTCAAATCTTGTTCTGTTTTCTCTTTGGCAAGTTTCAATCTCCATTCGTTGCGAATACGGTGCTGTCCTTCTGAAAATACTTCTAGCATTTTAGGGTCATCTTCGCTTCGAATTTGGACGATTCGACCAAGCGGTGTTTCTCCGGACAAACCAGCTAAGAGAGCCTTGAACTCTTTCCACTTCATATTCTTAAATTCATTAGAGTATACAGATAAGCCATACTGTGTCCTAAGAGAACTGACGATTAAATCGAAATCCTCAAATAGGTCATAGTATGGCTCACTGTTCTCCCGCTTCTTCTTCTCCCATGACCAATGTCATCGCTGCTTCAATAACTGTAGTTAAATCAGCAAAATTCAAACGCATTTCATCAAGTGTTTTACGACTATTTTCAGGGAAGATTAGCTCAAACATTTCCATCATTTTTTTGGCAGATGGAGTTCCTTCTTCATCGCCGATAGTCTGCATCAGAGTCAGTACAGTTGTTGCATCTGTATTGACTTCAATTTCAGCATCTTTAATTTTCAATTTTGGATTTTCTTCAAAATTGAGTTTTTCTGTGATATCAATTACTTTTGACATTATTCGGTTTCCTTTTCTTCAGATAAAATGTTGATCAGTACTTGACCAGTTCGATTTTCTTTGCTTGCCATAGCTTCGATTCGCTCTTTGGATTTACCGCTTAAATCAACGGTATCTCCAGCCTTGTATTCAATACCTGTATCGGTATCAATAAAAGCCATGGTTGCAATTGCGTTGGTTTCTTCAGCTTCAACCATATTTCCTCCTTAAAATAAAAAGAGGGTCGAAACCCTCTAATTTAACCTGCTGGTACCACTTCCGGTTTACCATTTGACATAACATCAAATGACAATGGTGCAACGCCAGTTGAATCCCCCGAGATAAAGTCCTTAAGATTGATAACCGCGTCTTTAAATTTGATTTTGGTTCCGTCTGGGAAAGTCCATTGGAAGTCTGCTTCAGAATCGCGACCATTTTTAAACGCAAGATCTGCGATGTAGTCGTTGCCTGCATCACCTACATTTCGTTTACCAGAAACAGAAATTGTAACTGACTTCGCAGTCATCAAACGACGTGTCCAACCTTTTTGGTCAAATGGTTTCCATTCTTCAACACCATTGTCAAATGATACTGAGAATGATTCCATGTCTGCAATATCAACAAGTGATTCAACTCCTGCAGTTCCTTTATTTACTTGGAACTGGTTTTCATATACGGGGAATACCCCAGTTTTCTGAGCCATTAGTTGCCCTCTCTTTCTCTTTCGTAATATAAATCAAGCTCGATAACACGCTCATACACGTTATTATCATCTGTTCCTACATCCACAGGCTCGTTCTGCAATAAGGCAATCATCTTAACAGGTATTCCACCGATAACAACCAATTCAGCCTCAAACAGACGATTGTAGAGGTACTGAGCACGCTTCTCGGTCTCATTCGCATTCTTGTTCCAGTGAATTAAGATGCTGATTGATTTGACATCATAGCTTGCCAGTGTTCTGCCTCCGATTGCTACCCGAGGACCATCGATTGTCTTTCGTTGGTAAATGCCTATACTATTTTCTTGCTTATTATCGATCTTGCCAATGTAGTAGTTATTAGCTGCATTAAATGTTTTAATCCAGTCACGGACTTCAGCTAATGTAATCATGCTTAAACCCCCGTGATTTGTTTGTAAAGTTGCCCGTAGGCTTGTTTTATTTTGTGTGACTTCTTGCCACCATCAGCCCAATCCTCAAACCACTTTCCTTTTGCATGAGGATTTTCTTTCGTCTGGAATTGATATTCAGGATGAAAGTACAATCGTCTTGCGTAAGGAGTGGAATGTACCAGGCTTACTACACCTTGGGATGAACGTGAGTAATCTGGAGCCATTGCTTCGCCTTGCAACACACCTTTATCAAATGGTACGACTTGTGCCTGCACAACTTCTGTATGCAGGTATTCAGCAGTCTGTTCCAGTGCTATGATTTGAGCCCTTTCCAGTTTGCGGATAGTGCCAAAATCTAGCTTTACTGTAGAATTCACAAACATAGCATCACTCCAATCCGATGTAGGTATAGTTAACAGTCCCATCTGGATTTCTAGCTTTCCGGCTGTCCACAATCCTCCTGACAATACCAAATACAATTGCAGTCCCACCGCTCAATGTAGGCAAATACGGTGCAATATCCCCAACGAAATAAGCTGACCCAGTAATTTGGACCAGCTTCTTCTGTTCAGTTAGGACTGTTTTGACACTGTCCTGATAATTGCACTTTAGATTAGCTCTGAACGCCTCTAAAGGTTCGCCGTCTTCAGAAACTCCTTCTTGGTTGACTGTGACTGTGATTTGCGTCTGGCAAAATTGAGGTAAGACAAGTTGTGGAAATTTCATCAAATAACCCTCCTTGTCAATCCTGTTTGCTTCAAAAGTTCATAGGTTTTGCGATAAATAACAATACCTTGTTCTGTAGCGATATTCCAATTTGATCCAAATTGCATTGACACACCATTAATGCTGTAGTTTGAAACTGTAGTAGCTATCAAATCAGCATTAACCTCCTCAAAGTCAACAATCTGACAACAAGCCTTTTGGATAACTTCTTGCTGAAATGGTGTCAGATTATTGAATCCAATGCTACGGATTCGATTGAACGTAAGTATATCAATCTTGTCAGAAGCTGATTTAAGTTTGCTAGCCAGTTCTTCTGAATCAGCAGAAATCACACCAACAAACGTCTTTTTGTAATAATCTGGACTAGCATACATGACTGTTACTCCTTAGCTTCTTTCAGCTTCTTGATTTCAGCATTAGCTTTTTTCAAGTCATCCAAAACTTTTTCGTACTCTTCTTTTGAAACCTTGTCGACAGATTCACCATATTTTAATTCACCATCTTCATAGATTTCAAAGCCACGACCAACAAAATCATTGATCGCTGACTCATCGATATCATAGACGCGAGCGCCTTTAATTGCTTTTAATACCATATGCTACACCATCCTTTCTTACGCTGTCGCGTTAATAAAGATACCAGCTGCTTTGTTCTTGATCAAGAATGCATCCATGTAGAAGCGAGATTGAAGCAAATAGTTATCAGCTGTACGTGAGTCATGCCCTGGTGTAAATACTTTGATGTAAGAGTATTTTTCACGAGCAACTTCACAAGATGGGTGGATTAAGATGAAGTTCATTTGTTTCGCTTCATCTGTTGCGACACAACCATTTGTAAAGTTGTATTGTGATTTCATGCGAGCTGATTGCACTTGTTTAATTTTAACATCATCAAGGCTATAGATAGAGCGTTTGACATCGCCATTTGAACCATTCACTCCTAGCACACGTTGGATGTCTTTGGCCTGTTTGAAGAGCTTGTTGACAGCTGGGGTGACGTACAAAATGCGACCTTCAGATGGGACGCCTGCTTCGTCCATTTTTTCCATGGCATCATCAAATTTTTGCAAGATATTTTCTGCAGTCAATGTTGTAGTGTCGATAGTAGCACCGTTAGCAGTATACTTGCCTGCTTCTGTGTAGAGTTTTGAGAACACGTAGCAATCTTTTTCAGGAATACCTTGTTCAGTTTCCAGAGTGTTCTGGACATTGGCAATAGAGACGACAAGGTTTGTTTCATCAACATCCATAGGATCAATTGCAAATTCGATGTCGCGATCATGTTCGAGTTTCTTTGGTTCCCAATCGTTTGAAATTGTTCCAGAATTAAAACCGATAGTTTGACGATTGTGGTCTTTGTAACCAGATACTGTGATGTTCGGCAACTTGATTGTTTGAGCATTGATAAATTTCACTTGCGGATTTGAGTTAAACAAATCTACAGACGCAAGTTCTTTTGCATATTTTTGATGCAAAGCTTGTTCGAATTGTTCTGCGTAGTTATAAACTGTCATAATTTAATTCTCCTTTTTCTTAAAGACCAAACGCTGCAGCAATGGCATCAGTTTGGTTGGTTTGTTGTGTTTTACCGGTAGATCCGATTTGTTGAAACCCAGTTGATTCTTCTTTATTTGGCTTCAGTGCAGGAACGTCTTCCAAAACTTTTGCGACAATAGCTTTGAAATCTTCTGGTTTCGATTCAAGTGTGAGAGTTGATGTATCAGCCAATTTCATCACATAAGGTAGTACACCAACAGGCAATCCTTCCTCGATTGCTGCTAATTGTAGATTTCGCTCTAAATTAGCTTGCAATGCACTTGCTTGTGCCTGCGTTAACTGTTGCTGTAGTGATGTGACATCTGGTGTTGCATCAGCTTTCTGCGACTTAAAAGCAGTAATAGCTTGAGCCATTTCTTCACCACTCAATCCTTGCTGCTTAAAGTAATTTTTTAGCACGGTATCTTCAGCAATTCTTTGCTTGCCTTCGACAATGCTAGCGATTTTGTCATAGTCAATCTCAGTAATGCTAGCTGGTTGAGTTTGGCTTGACGTGTCTTGTCCACCTGCAGAGCCAGAGCCGGTTCCTGTATCTGCATTATGGAAAAATAGTTTGCGTTTGAACATAGCGTTCTCCTTTCAGTTTTAAGGGTGTCTCCCTATTTCAGTTATTGTCACTGGTGTCTCCACGTAGTTTTTAGTCTTCGGACAAAAATTAGAGTATAAGAAAAACCGCCTCGAATTCGACGCGGTTTATAACAATTTACAGTAATTTATAGCAGTCTATTCCTGCCAGTCAAGATGTTGGATCACCTCCTAATCTTTAATGGCACGATTTGAAACCTTGGCGTAAACATCCACATAAGTCTCTTTCTTGTCTCTATTATGCGTGATTTCTGCATAATCTCCACAAGGTTCGCTTGATGTAATTGCGTTCGTACTAACAAGAGCTTTCCAGTTTTGCAGGGTCTTGCTAAACCAAACTACAAAGCAATCTTCTGCTTTGATTTCACGACCTGATAAGCGCGAAAATTCTTGTGATGCCAATTGTTTTGCTTTTTCTAACATTTTTATTCCTTTCTGAGTACAAAAAAAGCACCTTATCGGCGCTCTGTGATATTAACAATCGTAAAATACATACTTCTCACGTTGCAGTCTACGTCTTTTCTCATCTGAATCATAGCCGTACTCATCTGCAAAATAATCGTATTGATCTTTGATACATTTATCTAGTTTTGCTTCAAAGATATCACTCTCTTCTTGTGGTCCATAGATAGCCGCTACAGGAAAAATCGGGGCCACTAAACGATATCCAAAGATGTCGCTAAATGTATCTGCTTTTTCTGCTACACGTAGATAGCTTTCGATAATCCGCATGACTACCTCTCCTTTAGTTTATTTATAACATAATTATAACTCTCAGGAAAAGTTTTTTCAAGTATTTCTCTGCGTTCATCATCAAATTGCGCCTCAAACACATGCGCAAAAAACTCACTCTCTATATTTCCTTTTTTCTCCCAGTAAACGAGCGAGTGCGAATACTTACCTTGTATTCTTCCTTCACTCAACGCTCCTAATATATCAGATGCCGAAGAGGCTTTATCGTTGATGTGGATTGCTTCGAAAATAGTATCGTCAGATAAATTGATAAAGTCTTTACGTAGAAGTTGCAGTATTTTTTTATCCTTTGTGAATTCCCAACCCAGCTTCTCATCTATTTGGTGACCAAATTCATGGAAATAACCAGTACCAGGTCCGCGAAGGTCATCTACGTCCTTATACATATTCAGGAAGAGTTTTCCAGATTCATATCTCACAACTCCTGTTTCTGCAATAGTTGCAATCGCCGACTGATCGGCTAATCTTGCAAACAAGTCTTGTCCAAGCTCTGTACCTCCCTTGAATTTTTTTCGAGTCGCATCGATATACATGTGTCGTGTCTCTGCAGCAATCTTCTTCGAAGCTACGCCACTAGTATCTCTAGGCAATCTCTGACGATTGATGAATTTCTTGTAATCACTATCACTTTCGAGTGAAAGCTCTTGGTATAATTTGTATCCTTTTTCTGCTTCAAAGTATTTCAGATTTTCTTCTGCATTAGACTTAAGTTTAGACCATTCTTCCGCCCTTGATGTGTACTTCTGAACATTGTCTTCATCGAGACTGAACTGCGATAATCTGCTAAAGCGTTTCTCCTGTCGCTTAGCATGCTGAACTTTGTTGTCCAGTAACTGTCTTTCCTTGATGTCGTCCAATTCCTGATTTGTAAATATTTTCTCTGGCTCGCTACTGATCCCAGGGAAATAAGTTGTATGCTTATCTTTGCAGTTAGGGTGATACAAACCAGCTGCCATTGCAGAACTTAACAATGGATATGGACCATCATCCGCACTACCTCCTGACCAGACATCATCAATCAATACTTTACCTTCAAAAGGCATACACAGAGGACATGCATTCGATCGCTTGTTTAAGATAACAGTATGAATCCCCCACTCCTGGCGCTTGACTCCCTCACCCATTAGGTAGGCTCTTTTGGTTGCTGTCCGAATGGCCATGTCAGCATACGATACGATATTGACCATGGCGCCGTTACTGTACTGGATGGATGTGATTCCCCGACTTAGAAAATCTTTGGTGGCCATATCTACTGATTGCTCATAAGTCTTAGCTCCTGTGTTAGCTGCTACCTGAGCATCAAATATTGTGCGCCTGTACTGGTCGTCTGTATACCGCAATACAGCATGCTCTGCCGTCTTCATATCATGCTCGACCGAGTTAAGTAACGCATTCAACTTTCGTTCGTTGATAGCAAAAAATGAAGCCCCTAGATTATCTTTTCCACTGTTAAATTCAAAACCGTTCTTGATAGCTTCCAGGATAGACATTTCCTCATCATCCATGCCTTGCCTATAGGCTTCTTGTATAGCTGTGGAAATCTTGCTATTGATATTGGCAAACTCTTTGCTATATTTTTTGGCATTAGCTCGCTTAAATCGTTCAAGCTCCTTCAATTGAGCGACCTGCCATTGTTCCCATTCAAAACCTTCAGCAGTTTCCTCTGCTTTATGCCTTCCTAGATTTCTAATCATTGAATCAAGCAGATCGTTTTCAATTCGCTCAAATGCTTTAGATACATCATAAGCCATTGCAGTACACCTTAAAACCTTGCGCTTTAAAACTTCTCAATTGTCGTTTCAAAGCTGTTTTACTAGGCATTTTGAGATTGAGCATATCCAACTTGTTGTTCTTCTCAACAGCATAGATACCAAACTCTACATTATCACTCGCTATCTGTAGAAGTCCCTGCGCTTCCTTCTGACTCATGTGATAGATCCTCTGTCCTATCGTCACTGTCTTCAGCATCTTCAGCCTCCTTCTCTATCTCAAAATCGTTAGCAGCTTCATTCAATGATGGTACGTCAACTTCTGTCACACCTTGCTCCGCTTTGATTCTTGCCACTTCATGGTCTTTCCAGTCCTGGTCTTTTGAGTCACCGTACAATTCCTCAACGCTCGCTTCAATCGACATGATACCGCCTGTCTTAGCTTTGGATACCGTCTCAACTTGTGATTCAAAACTAGGGTTAGCATACTCACCAAACGGCACGTCGACCTTGACTTTCTGTAGTGGTTCTTTCTTAAGCACACTATCAGCATTCAAAACCATACTAATTAACTTTGGCAGGTAATCTTGCAGAGCTGTCACAATAGCATTGCGAGTATAGAGAGTTGCCTTTTCTTTCTCACGTTGTGCCTCGGCATTATCTAGCTTCTTGACATCGATACCGAGTGTTGACGGGCTAATAATACCTTGTAAAGCTAAATCAAGTGCAGTCACATATGTACTCAAATAACTTTCATGCGGGATATTAGCTTGTTGTAATGTGATTGTGTTTTTGGCATCCTCACCCATAGCCGTCTCGACCTTGATAAAACGATGGTCAAAAGGATTGCCCTTACTAATTTCGCCTGTGTAGGGATCTCTAGGAAGTAAGTTCTCAGGAATATACTCTCGTGATCGTCCAGAACGAAGAGCATCCATCCACTGACTCCAAGACTCATCCAAGCTATCAAAAGCATCAGTCTTACGATCATAGATAGATTGACCACGGCCTTTTACTTTAGGTGACGTGTAAATCTTAAACGGCAAGCACAAAATAACGGATTTATCAAACGCTACATCGGAAAGGTTAGCAGTGTACTCTGTCGCGCTCATATCTAACTCAGTTTCGCCCCTGTAGAGCTTATAAGTTAATGAGCCATAGCCGTAGATTTCCTCGAGCAAATAGCTCCGTCTGTGTTCTGTGAAGTGCGTGCGGAAAATAACTTCTTTCAATCTTCCACGGTTGTAGATGATTTCAATTCTATCTCCACCAACCCATTCAACAATAGGCAATGCTGTAAGTTCCGGATCAAATGAAATACGAAAAGCACCATCACCCATCACAAGACTATCTTTAATCGCCTCCTGCAGTTGATCGTGGAAGTTGCTATCTTCAGCAATCTCTTCCCACAATTTTCCTTGTGTTTCCTCGGCAAAATCCAAATCATTCATATCGTGCAGCGTGATATCAACCAACCTATCAACAATGAGACCAGGTATTCCTGTGTGAATCTTTCTAATTTCTTGACCAGGAGTGCTTGTCGCTCCCCAAAAGTTGATGTTGCTATGTGGCAATTGCTTGTAGAGCTGGTCCAGTTCGTATGAGTCGCCACGGTACCAGATTTGGTTCTTGGCTGCATTATCTTCAAACGTCATTGCCTCTGTAATTGTGATGACATTTGGCTGTGCCTGTTCCAGTTTGAGAAAACTTCTCATACCCTTTCTGATCATATCCATTATTCCCACTTTAGTTTTCCTTTCTTCCGATTATCTTCCTGTATGGCAACCATGCATACTGATTCGCATTGATTGTGTGATCATTTGCATCTTCCGGCTCATCTTTTCCTTCTTTCCATGAGTAAGTGTTTAGCTCTTTGATATGATTCATACAATGACTTAACACATAGTAGCAACCTTGAGCTAACCAACCAATTTGGAAGTTGATCCGGTCAATAATTTTGGTTTTCTTATAAGCATTGTTAAAGATATACAGACAGCCGTATTGTCGCTTGTATTTGTTTAATTCTGTAATTGTTGCTTGGTCCGCACTATCAACAAAGACATCACGCGCCAATCCCCATTCACTACGGTTACGTTCTAGGAAATTGATAAACTTGACTACAGTATCAGATGGTGCAATCGGTACATCAAGATCTGCGTTGTTGTAGACTTCCTCATCCAGCGTATATAACTTCCCGTCATCTGATATCCCTTGGAAAATCATTGCAATTGTATCCGGACTACTTGCTGAGTAAGCTGTATCTAGTCCAGCTGTGAAGCGCTGGAACGTGACCGTATTCTTTACAAAAGACTTACTCAACACATGTCTTTTACTATCAAAGTTAACAAAGACAATTCCTGTTGCTCGGCCACGTAGACCAAGGATTTTATTTTTGTAGAGCTTAGTCCCAACTGGTGCCGCATCCTTTTTCTTCTGGATGGCTTCTGGTGTCAGTGACAGGTTATCATTAAACGTAAAAAACCAGTAACGCCATTTAGGGTTAGCTGGTTCTGATAGGTCTTGCATAATTTCTTCTGGCACATCGCCTGCGTACTTTTTGTAAGGCCGTGCCTTGTTGATAAACTCTTTGTAGACCGGTAAATCAGGATTATCTGGATTGAGCGTTGCCATCAAATAATCGTTACGTGTGGACAACTCACGGACAAACTCGATGTCAGCCGTGTTGACCTCATCAATATAGACACATCCATACTGACCACCTAGGACCAGCTTCCATTTTTCCTTATTGTCATACCCCAATACATAAATGATTTTCCCCTCAAACTTGATGTGAGGAATCTTCGAATCTTTATCACCATTACCACAGTAGACGGCTGTTTTATGGATGTCTAAAATTCCGTTATCCTGATTGATGATATTCTTTTCGGCTACACCAACTGTCTTTGCCGCAATGATGTGGAACTTCTTCGAACTTCGACTTACTGCTCGCATAAACTTGACACCAACACCAACCGTTGTTTTTCCAGCTGCTGTTGTACCTTCCAAAAAGTCAGCATCAACATTATTAAAGCTGTTGCAAAAATCAATGTACTTTTGAGATAAAGGGAAGCTATTCGTCAAGTCCATCACCGCCCAACTGACTGACGATATCGTCAAACTTCTTAGTTTCGGTTACCGTAGCATTGATATCTACTTTATCAGTCCACATTTGATGTCGTTTCCCTAGTAACTCCAAAGCTTTGTTCCTATCGCTATTTTTTGTCGGAATTTCAACCAGCTGAGGAATTTCGTTATAGACTTTCACGCTCTTGCCTGTTTTGGAATCGGGTATCAACTCAGCTACTTTTGTCGTGACCACAATTGTCTCTTTTGCCTGACCTGATGCAATCTCTGATAACATCACAAGAATTTGTTTTTGAGTCAGGATTTTTTCATCCTGAATCTCATCCATTCTTTTTTTGATATATTCATAAATGTCAACTTTTGTCAACAATCTTTGTCCTTGACTCCTTGCAGTCTTCTTACTATACCCAGCTTTGATCGCCGCATCTGTTGCATTTGCGTTGATGATGTACTCATCTGCAAATCGTTTTTGTCTTTCATTCAATTTTCCATCACCACCTTTAAAAATAAAAAAAGCCACACAATGTGCGACCTTTTTAAGACCTCTCTCTGCGAATTAAAATCGCAATTGGAACGACAGGATGCGAACCTGTGACGTCTCAATTCCCTAAACAGGATTTAATCCGTCTACCATATATCCATTAATCAGCATGAGACTACTGCTTTAAGCGAGTGACTTTCGATAACTTATAGTTTATTATCTTGTCCACAAATATTCCTACTTGTATCACTCATGCACGATTGGTTAGACCAATCACTCCTTACATCACAAACTACTAAGCCATTTTTCAATTAACGAAGACCCCGCTAAAAGTCTAAGCTGCTTTACTCTTTGACTTTACTCTTATCCTTGCGAGACTTGAGCAGGCAATCTAATTGCCGAAGTACACTTTCGTTTGTGACGGGCGATGACTTTTGCTTTTTTCGAATTTTTTTCTATCTTGAATAGCCTTAAAACATAAAAATCATCTTTCATCTATCACAGACACGCATCGCCATGTGTTTCATTCTCTTTTGAAGAACAAAATGCACAGCGCCTGCTTGTTATCGATTGTTTTGCGGACAATCAACTCACCTTACATACTTTTGGGAGGCGCCCAATTTTTGTAAGATATGGTATTAAGCTCTTGTTGCACCTCGAACCAAATACCTCTTTCCTCTTATAGACTCGTTTCACAGCCAAACTGCCACATTTGCATTTCCTCAGCACCTTGCCGTTGGAATCTCTCTGCTTTAACTTCGCCTACCTATTCCAAAACTGAAATAGTTAAGATTAAATTGCTTAGATTGACCATTGCTGGCAGGATGTTTGATAGATTTTAAAACATCCTTTTCCTGAGTTACCACAGATTATCTAGGCTAAGCCCTAAAAATGCAAAGCGACTACTACCTTGCGTGTTAATTAGTAATCAATTTGAAAGTTTTCCTTTTTTTATTTTTTGTAGTCTTTAAAACCTCTGAGGGAATCAAACCATCTAGCTTATAACTTATCCGGAATATAATTAGCTACGCAATCATGCGAGGTCCAGTCGCTCCGCAACCATTTGTAAGTTAATGAGTGATATATGAATGCTAAGCCTGTTGCCTACCCTGTTCTAGGACACAAAACACTCAAAGGAGAGTGTGGGATTTGAACCCACGAACCGCACATAGGCGACCACCCGTCTAGCAAACGGGCGCATTCAACCTGACTCTGCCAACTCTCCATGTCAGGGAAGGCTTACTGCCTTACCCTTAATTCTTGATACTACCATTCTAACAGATTTTTAGAACCGTGCCGTCCCAAATAGTCCCATTTTGAACTTATGACATCAGATAACTTCTTCTAAGGCTAAAATTGCCTCATTCTTCAATCTGTAATAGGTTGTACGGCTCATTTTCAAGTCATAACAAATACTATCAGCCGTACCTTTATTGATATAAGTCATTCGTAGGATTGTTCTATGCTTAGGATTTGTCAGCTTGTTAATCATCCGCCCCAATTCCATTTTTCGATTGATTACAACATTGGTATCTTTCTCAATTTCGTCTTTCATCGTGATCAACTGAGCGTACACATCATCAATCTTTCTTGTCTGCCCACCTTTTACTTTAGCTTCGGCCCACTTTGGACTTGAGAGCAGGCCAGCCTCAAGCTCTTTGATTTCGTCGATACGACTCTGGATATCCATGTCAAGATTTTGCAATTCGCTTAAAAGCTCTTTAGCCTTCACTCTCTATCTCCTTTATGATATAATAATAGTGTGTTAATTATAGCTGAGGCAGAGAGTGTCTTGGCTTTTTTGTTTGTCATCGGTTTAAAATCTTGACGACCTCACCAATTTTGAGAGGGACCCGTACATACTTCTCCTCGTGCGAAAGGAATTTAGGGATTTTAAAATAGACGATCGTTTGATTTGGTGCCACTTGTTTTATTGTATCAATGTATTTTACCAAATTGCTGTTAAAGGCGACATTCCCTAGCAAGACGAACCTTGGCAATGCCTGTCTAATCAGTTTCAGCCTTCCTGAATATGGATATTTTTTAGGTTTCACAACCTCACCTCATCCCAAACTTTCACTTTATCGTACACGTCCTTCGTAACTACGAAAATGCCATAGTCACGAATGGTAAGCGTGTATAACTTGCCGTGTCACCCTTTCTCGACGACTTTACCGAATATTTCTGTGCCTTGATTATCAGCCTTATAGACAATCATCGGCTTCTTTTCCTCTAAATCTCGAATCCTATCCATCTGCCAGATATTCACCCCAGCAGATAGCAGAACCCATATTGCGATAAATCTTTTCAATCTGTTACCTCCTTTTCTACAGTAATTGTAAATTCACGGTCATTTATGTTTAAAGGTAGAACTGCCCCTGTTTTTGAATCGTCTTTTAGCAAATCCAATACAATCTCTAAAACTTGCTTGCCTAAAATCAATTGTGTCTCTAAAATATTTTGCACATCTTCCATCACTGCACCTCATTTCTCAATTCAAAACTAATTCCATACAAAAGCAAATCATTTTGAAAATCAACGAATGCTTCAATCATCTCAGCTTCTTGAAAGTCGTATTCCTCGACCGTACCCAAGAAATCGTCAATATCATCTCTTTGTACACTTCCATATTCTGTCTTTGTATGTTCAATGGCTGATTCATAGCCATCTACATCAATTGTGTAGCAGATTCTGCCACTTGAATAATCATATTTATAATTCTTGATAATCATCACTCCACCTCCCCAATAATATCCAATACTTTCAAAAGTTTATCTACTGAATTTTGAGTGATAGAAATATGATGTTCTCCTAAATTGTAAGGTGTTCTTAAAAACAAGATATTAGGGCCTAGACAGATGCGACTAATATCATCTATGTTGATAAGCTCATCTTCAGTATGTCCTCTATAACAAGATTGTATTTTAACAAATTTTGTCATTTATTCCACCTCCTCAAAGCGCCCATCTATTTTTGGACTTATTTATTTTAAAAATGGGATTTTTCTTTTCTTTTTTCTTCTGCTTGTGATAATCGCTATCTTTGTTGAAGATAATATCTTCATTTTCAATCAGTTCAGGAATGAAGTATTTAGATGGGTGTCGTTCAGATCGTTCCATATTACCACCTCATATATAAATATTTCATATCAATATCTTGTTCTAAAATACACTCTTTCAGTGACTTTAAAACTTCTAAGGCACCGCTGACTGTTCCCCATCTATTTTCAGGTTCATACTGCACATACTTTTCAGGGTACCGCTCTAATTCAGATATACCGCGCTGGATATTATCTAAAATGTCAGCAATGTTATATGTGGTGTCTTGGTCAAAATCCCAATCCATAGCAATTCTAAACATCTTACCGAGATTGTAGGTCGGAGAACTATATCTAGGTTCAGCAATACAAATATAATCTCCACTCTCTATTTTCGCTAAGATTTCCAAATCATAACTCATTACTCAATCTCCTCCATCTTTACTTTATACATTCGCTCCCCTCGATACTTGCTCTCAAGCTGAGCCTTGCATTTAGTAGCATCTCCCACTTTCTTAAAGAAGTGAGTTTCATCTACCATATTGTCAAAATATAGTGTTACTGTGTATGACATTTTTACCTCTTTTTCTAAACTGCTACCGTGCTACCGATAAATTCTAAAAAGTAAAAAGTTTTTTTCAAGAATCCCTATTTCATAGGCTTTCTTTATTATTACTATTATTTTATATACTTTTTTTAAAAATATAGGTAGAAGAGTAGCATTATATATAAATATTAAATAAAAGTCAGTAATATCAAGGGGTTAGACTGCTACCGATGTGCTACCGATGTCTCATTTTATCGGTAGAATGCTACCGATCTACCCCCTCAACTGCTACCGATGACTACCGATAATTTTAAAATTGCTACCGATTAGTTTTTTCCGAATTCTTCACTCTTACGAACCCTTTTGTACTTTTACCTCCTGCCCGGAAAACACTTTTTTTCCAATCAGGATGATTATCCATGATCATGTTAATCTTCGTTGACAGCTTCCTGTCATTCGAATTTCTCATAAATAAGTTGTACATCATTTCACGAGTTGAGACCTTATCTAGTTTTTTGCTTCCAGGATCAAAGTCGCTACTATTATCGAAATATTTACTTGTGTATTGATGTTGTTGCTGAATAGACCAGTTTTGCCAATTTTCAGGGACGGGCATATCAAGATATTCAAGCACTTGTAACTCAACTTCATCACGATACATGAACTGTTCACGGTAGATATTCAATTCATCCTCTGTATTTTCATCAAACATCAAATCAGCACCAGCGCGATAGATTGTAACGGCCTCGCCCCAAATTTGTTCGATTGTATCAGGCTCGATTTCCATCGGGTGTTTCTTTTGCTGCTTGCTATCTGCCATAATCGGGAGAAATCGACGTTCACCGGTTTTGTCCTTCAGGTATTCTGTTTGGTTAGTAGTCCTGGCTAAAATGAAGTTCTTGGCAAATTCTTCTGTGCGTTTCATGTATGGCTTTCTAAACCTCAAGCTCGTTTTTGAGATGAAAGCTTTTGTTTCAGCGAACGACATTCGATTGCTAGCGACCATTTCATCGTCATTGACAATCAATGATTTAAGCATGATATCGTAATTATCTTTATTAGAGAAATCTGTTACGGCATCTGTATACCATTCGCCACCCAATTTTTGAAGGAGGGACGTTTTCCCAACTCCTTGTCCACCGACCAGGTCCAGAACATAGTCAAACTTAACGTATGGATCATAAACTTTAGCAACTGCACCAACTAGCCACATTTGAGCGATTTTAGAAATTAAAACCGTATCTTCGGCGCCTAAATAGACTTGCAGCATTTGTTTAATCCGTTCACGACCGTCCCAATTGCTTGCTGCTCGCTCCATATATTCCATGACAGGATTGTATTGTCTTTCTGAAAAGAATGTCTCCATGCCATCCAGCATGGCTTGGTTGGTAAAGGCTACGCCCAAAACACTTTCGAAATAAACTTTTACAACTGAGTCAAAATTTGAAGGCAATTCCCCTTTTTTAAAAAGGGTGTTGCCTATTTTGATATCTTTAAGAAGTTCGTGCTCTTGTGAAAATTCATTGTGTTTTAAATAAATACTAAGCTGATCATCTGCTTTAAAGGAAAGTAGCACATTACTGGGACTGTTCGATTTAATCGCACCTTTATCCGTTAGTATCATCTTATCTTGTGAATTAATACTTACAACATTACCAATTGCTCTCACCTCCTATCTTTCTTAATCATACTTTCAATCGTTCGCATCATTTCTTTGTCAGGCAATGGATTTGGACTGTTTGCATTCGCTAATCTAGCCAACTGAACAACAACTTCATCATCAACCGCTCTAAACAAGAGACCACCGACGAATTTTGCTAGTTTGTCATTTCGTCCGCCCTCATCACCAAAACCAAGGGCTATGGTTTCAAAGAGGTCGGTTGTCTGTGTCCGCTCTCTGGTTTGAGAGCGCCTTGCTAAATCCCTAAGACCATCCTTACCATCATACTTATAGCCATGAGTTTCGCCATACTGTTTTTTTATAGCCTGAATTAATTCTTTTGAAGGAGTAACCATAGTACCACCTTCCTTAGACTTTTCCAGATCCCACTCATACTGCCCTTTATCTGTGGCAGAGGGGGCGACTAACACATAGTTATTTTCGTGGGCCTTAATATCAACTCCTGGTAAAAAATTAATCATTTGCGTGATAGGGGTATCCTCTCTCTTGAAGTAAAAGAGGTGTTTCCCACCGCTTGCCGTCTTAGCTTGCAGTGTCGGTTCAATCAATCCCAGATGTTCCCACTTTTTTAACGACTCAAAGCCATCCTCTTTTCCGTGCTTGTCAATATCAATGACAAAGAAGTTTGTAGTTCTGAGGGCAATATTTGCATTAGGGTAGCCATTCCAAAAGTTTTCAATCTCAGCTGTAGTCATGGCAGGCTTGTCGGCAAATTCAATCAAAGGCATCTTATTCTTTGGATTTATGGGTATTACTGAAAATCCCAATTTTTGATACTGCAATGCGTATTCTTTCATTGATGACACGCATACCACCTCTTTCTAGTCCAAAATATCTTGCCAAGGCAATACCTCCCCCATCTTTTCTTCAAACTGTTTTGCATAATCAACCGCAGCATCGCTAGTCAGATTTTTCAATACCTTAGTACGCAACTCACGAGCTTTAATACGTTCACGAGCTTTCAACTCACCAGATGCCAAATCTTCTGTCAAGCCATACAACTCCTGCACATAGAACCACGTTTTCAAACGCCCCAGCTCGTTGCGTTTCAACTGCTCAGCCGAACGACCCGAGCGAGGTTTTAAAAGCTTTATGTTTGAAAAGTCTTTCCCGTAGTCCAGTACCTTCCTCTTACGCTTTTCCGCAAGCTTGAGGGTCAGGTAGCGACGAGAGTAGTGTTCAAACTCCTTGCACAAGATTTCCAATGTAATCTTGCCGTACTTGTCCTGAATGTCATGAAGATTGTCAATTGTGAATTTTTTATTCTCTTTATGTTTTGTCATGTTCCTACACCCTTTCTTTCGTAAATTTATCAATAATTGCCTGATGTTCCTCATTTAAGTCATCTAAGCGTCGCAAGCACAACTGCAAAACCGCAAAATGCTGCGCGTGTTGGACTATCAAGTTATGATAAGACCAATAATCATCAATCTTAGGAATAGGAGCTAACCACTCATGCAAGAGACCTAAACCATCTCTCACTTCATTCATATAAGCTAGTAATTCTGCGTAATTATCCAAAACCTGTTCTGTCATTTCTAATTTTTAGTACGCAAAAAGCGTACCCCTTTCTAAAAAACTGTTTGCCAAACAGAGGTACGCTGTGGTATAATACTAGCGTATCCTGTTCTTTATGAATGGGTGCTGGGAATCTCGTAACGTGTCTGTCGCCAAACTGAGCACGTTGCGAGATTTTTTATTTGCCTTTTAATTCGTCGTAAATTTTCTGTACACCTTCTGACAAAATTTCTGACTTGCTTTTTCCTGTTGTTTTTGAACAGTATTCAAGCATGTCAAATTCAGTTTGTGTCATACGATACCCCATACTTTTTGAACGAGGTTCAGACGATTTCAAAGGGCGACCCATTTTTGCCATTGCGATCATTTCAAAAAGCTAATGACAAGATTGATAATGCTCAACGCTAAAGCAATGCTTGCGATAATGGTACTTCGTTTTTCCTTATCCATTGTCAAACGCTAGGAGCTATGATATACTTAGAGTACACGAAACCAGCCGGGGCGGTTGCCCCTTGGCTTCGTTAAGAGTTTTAGAAGAGTTCTCTTATGATTTTGATAAGATTGACAACCGCTATTGCGATGTTGATTTTATCAATCATAGAGAGCTTTTCTTTTTTCCTATGCCGTCTAGGTTTCATAGCTCCGTTTCCTTTCTATTGGATTTGTTAAGTTTCTCAACCTTACATAGACTATTATATACTTTTGCGACACATATGTCAATAGTTTTGTGTCACATTTTTAAAAAAATTTAAAAAAGCCCACGCACCCATTCATTATTCAGTTTTCAAAGAACAAACATTTTTTTAGTTATCAAAATGGTAAGTCTGAATCATCAATTTCTTCTACATTTACAGGTTGCATGGTATCTTCTTCAAGGTCATAGCTACGGAACTCACGACCATCTTTACCTTTAGTTACAGTGATGACTAAGTTGTAGTAAGAACCAACTGCCTTACGTTGCAAAGCTTCTTCCATGCTTTTTCCGTCTACAAAATCATCAGTCATAACCTGGTCACCACTTAATACAATTGTTTTTTGGAAGAATTTAATGGTACGCTGCACAGCCCATTCAAGACTTTTACCTTTCCATTCCGTCAAAGTCCCGAATGTAGCAAATTCAGAACGCCCGATGTGGTCTCCACCTCGAATTTCGAATTGATAACCCAAACTTTCCCATTTGCTATCTGCTACGTTGAATGTCGCTTTCTTCAACACTACTGGGTAAGTTCCAGCAGGAATAGGACCAGGTCCGTTCGCGCTGTCTTTACGTGGGTCAAAACCTTCTTTTTTGATTGATTTTGCGATATCTAATAAACTCATTTGTTTTCTCCTTTAATTCTTAAAATAATTCTTTAACTACTGCATCTTCGTTCTTCTCTACTTTGGCAGTCGGTTCAATTTTGTGCGTTTCTGTTTTCTTAATTCGTGCAGGCTCAACTGCACCACGGATGGTTGTCAAGATTTTTAAAATCTCTTTATCATCAACTTGGTCTGCATAGTAAGTCTTACGCTTGCGGTCAACCTCACGGTTATAATTTCGACCGATTTTCTCAGTATGGATCATCAAGTCCGAATTACCGTTGATAAGGTTAACGTACTTATCTTTCAAACTTGGTTTATCTTTAGTTGCATTTCCGTTGTCGTCATATTCAGAGATTTGACGACTGATATAAATCACGTTCATTGGTAAAGCCTTCAAGTCAATGACTAACTCAGTTACCGCTTGATTGAAGAAATCATATCCTTTACCGTACGGAATTTCCGACAAGGATTTCAAGCGAGGTTTTCCAGCTGGTGTCAATTCGTCACAAACCGCAATCTTAATCATTTCAATCACATCGTCGATAACATCAATTACAACTGTTTCGTACGAATGCTTTTGAGTTTGAAGAGCCAGTAGGATTTCTCCCAATTGCTTAATGACTGAATTAGTGATGCGTCCAGATTGGCCTTTCTCATTTACGAGTTGAACACTAGGCACGCTATTAGCCTCTGCATTCCCGTCCGTATTTAATACAATCGGATTCGGAAATTCATTAGCTAGGTAAGACTTCCCACTCATTGTTTCACCATAGATGAAATAATTCCGTGGGGTGTCCTTTGGTATTTGTGGTTTGTTTTCTGGTAGTTTAAACAAATTTATACTCCTTTAAAATAAAATTCAATTACATTTACATCATGTTGTTGCCGGCTTCCTGTTATTCGCCAAAGCAACTGTCGGTAGTCGTCATATTCTCCAGAACCCTCTTCTACAGGGTCCAGAACGACGATTGTTTGGTATTTGTGTTGGAGTCCATCGACACCTACACCTAAGACTTGACTGGTAGCAACGACCACTTGATTATCAAGACCTTCTTGAATATCTCCTGTCCAGATACCAATATTAGGATGGCGCTCACGAATAACGTTTACAATCTGCTTGGATTTACTGACAATCAACATATCGTGTGGCGCTCGTTCGATTAGTCCATCTAATTTTAATAGTAGGGGCGTATCCGCATTTACTGGCTTTAATTTTGGAAAATCGACTGCTACGCCTGTTTGATTAAGATAGCGCTCAAAGGTCTTTCTTCCAAACGATTGCTTGGCCATTGCAGTCTTTCCATCAACTGTTACAAGATTTAGTTTTCTAAATTCTGCAAGCTTGTCGGTATTGCCCGGTTCTACCTTGACTGGATAAAATTTAATCTCAAAACCGTTGTTTTCAACTGCATTTTCGATTTCTTCGATTTTTTCCCAACGAAAGAAATTTGGTAAATCTGAGATGTATTTCTCATAATCTCTGAAATCTTCCCACTTTTCTTTTGAATAACTAAATGGATCATAGATCATTTTTCCATGAGTCTTTTGCCAGTCAAATTTATTGTTGGGTGTCGCCCATCCAAAAACTGTTTTTTCAAGCGGATAGAAATTTTGTCCTTTTTTTCGGATTGGTGTTGCTGAAAGTCCTATCGTGTATTTGCGCTTTATTTTGCGATATAAGGCCACTTGCTTATCACTCGACATATTCTGCCACTCATCTATTATCAGCACGTCGCAGGCTAATTTATGCCCCTTTTTGACCTGATTTTGAAGATACCTGTCTGTTTGGATGATAACCTCAACATCATCATCAAATTTCATAAACTTGACTGCATCTATCCAACCATTCAAAATGGCTAATCGGTTGTTAGTGATGATGATTTTCTTAGCTTTTTTGTGTTTGGCAATTGCTAAGGCACATATAGTTTTACCACGACCCCCAAGGGCTTCCAAAAAAATTCCATTAGATAAATGGTCGCTTCGTTTAACTGCTTCAGCTTGCCACTTTCTTAGTGTTATCGTGATACTCACTCACCACCTTTCCGATATCCTCAACAACTTCTTCAATATCATTTCTCATAGCCCAAAATAATCCAAGTCTTGCTGCTGCTCGAATATCCTGATGATGGCTTTTCTCGAACTTCCATAAACCTAATATTTTCAAAAGATCATCTGGAATATCTGACTTATAACCTGCATTGAATTGAAGAATGGCACCTGGATAGCAAAGTTGGATATAAGCGATAGTTTCTGCCACGCTATTATCTTTTGACTTTTCGTTATCCCTCGCCTTAAATTCTTCAACAATAACTACATCGAATTCAAGGTTTGTTCCGATTTCGTGAAACCAATCAGCGAAACCTCTCATACCATAAGAGACAACCCAGCTATCAACTAATCTTGCATTATCCAACAAGACAACTCCTGTTGTGCTGGTTTCAATTTTATTACTGCTTGGATCAATAGCTAAAATTTTCATCAAACACCAACTTTCTCAGTCAGCACTCCTGGATAAAGGGCAGTGTTAAACCAATTTTGTTTATTCACCTTTGCAAAGGCAAATAGCGATTTAACTTCTTTTGCTTGTTTTTCGAATTTTCGAATATCTTCTTCCGATTCAAAGATAGGTTTTTCCTTATATTTAGCGACTGTTACCAGCTTGTACTCTGGAGTAAATACCGGCTTTTCATTTCCTTGATCAAGATTTGTTTCATCTACTTTTACAAAGCGAATTGCAACATCAAATAGAAAATCTTCAGTGACAAGTACTTCAATTGATTCTGGTCCAATCACAACTGCTAGTGAATCTGTTACTCGTGTTTTATTTATCAATTCCATTACTTAATCCTCAAACTTCTGCTTTCTTGCAAGGTAGCACCCTTGACTTTCTTACCTGCATTCAGCAATTCCTTGATAGCATTTTTGTCAGGTTTTTTTGCAATCACAAAATATTTCTTAGGTAGCAGATCCTCATCCACAATGACTGAAGGTTGATTTTTTGCCAGATAAACAGTAAAAAGTAACCCTTTAACCTTGTCATGTCCGGTGATTTCAAAAGCACCTTGCAAGCCAGTTTTAAGCCGTGTGATGTCATTATCAATCGACTTGCATCGTGCAGTCAGACGGTCAATCTCTTCTTTGAGCTGTTTCTTATCAGCTTCTTTATTTTTGATAACCTTGACCGTATTTTCGACTTTTTCCTCAAACTGGTCAGTCCAATCAATCGAATCCAGAGTGTCAGCTTTTGTTTCTTCGTCCAGCCCTTCCATATCATTGATTTGTTTAAAAATCCCTGTCAGTTCGTATAAACTAGCCATCTTTTTCTACCTCTCTGATTTTGTTTGTAAGTTTTGTTAGTCCAATACCTGATTTAGTTAAATCAGCGTTGGACGTGAATAGATGATTTTGATTCATTCTAGCGATTTCGTTTTTAGATAAACAAGCTAGGTTTGAAATATCATAGTTTGTTTTATCTCCGTCTAGGAAAACGATTGAGTATCCTTTTGGTATCGGGCCATGATGTTCCTCCCAAACCTTGCGGTGTTTCAAAACCCATCGATTAGGTTCTCCGATTTTTTCTTTCGGATAGCCGTCTGTTGTATAGTTGATAGTTCCTACAGGTACATAATTTGGAGGTCGATTACCTTTTTTGAAGTAACCACTATTGGGTGGTCTGTTTGGGTATTTCTTCCCCTTATTGTGGGGAGTTTGACCTTTCTCAAATCTTCCCGTTAAACCACTATGTAGATTATTATTTCTCCGATAACTCTTAATCTGTTTCTCAGTCAGTGATAATCCGAATTTTCGGTTCATTTCATTTGCGACATCGCGAGAAATCTTATTTTTTTGGATTGACACAAGGTAGTCGTGTTGCTCCTTTGTAAGCAATCTACCTTGATAGGCTTCGCCAACAAGTAAGCCCAAACGTTTACGTACACCGCTGATTTGAGTCTTGTTGTAATTCGTACCAAATTTCTCATTTAATAACCTGGTTACTTCGGGAGTTAATCGACCAGGGCATATCTCATGCATGTACTCCGTGTACTCATCCTTCCAGCAAAGCGATCGGGGCATTGACTTCACCTACCTTGTCTTTGAATTTTTCAGCATCTAGCGCCAACTGGCCAGCTTGAAGGATTTGGCCAGAGATAGCGACCATCTGTTTTGATCGTTGGAGTTCCGTCTTTAATTCATCAGCAGTAAGATCCCTGTCGTCCAACGTTTCTAGTTGGGCAAAAAGAGTATTGGTTAAATCTGTCAATTTATTTCGAACCATTTTAAATTCCTTCTTCTACACCTTTTGCGAGTCCCACAGGTGGTTCTACATCATAAGTAAATTGCTTATCTGAATTTCTCAGATTCATGCGTGCAATATCACTTGTCATCAGCTGACGCTCTTTTTGCTTCATTTCAGCGTGGTCATCCAGCGTATTTACTAGCGACCATAGACCGATTCCTACGATTGTTACCAGGTAAATGTATTCCATCATTTTACATTCTCCTTTTCCTTGTAGATTGCTACGATTTTTTCAAGATCAGCAATACGCTGATTGGCATTTTGAAGTTTTTCTTGTGTTTCAATCAGTGATTGATTGAGGTCCAGAGCGACCACTCTCCAGTCCAGATTGGTTTCTTCGACCTCTTCCGAAAAGTAGTTTTTAATTCTTGCTAGTAGGTTCATCCGACTGACCTCATTTTCTTGCTTTTTTTCATTTCTTTCTCCCATGCTTGAGTCCCACGATATTGCAGATATTCGTCAAAGCCTTTAATAGTTACAAGCTGGCCATCATTCCTAAGGTGTTTCTGCTGGCTAGGTAGCTTCTTCATCTCTCGTCTCATGTCTCCCGCTTGCCGTTTTGAGCATCCGAAGATGTGTTCTAATTCTTCATCATTAGCAGAGACTTTTTCAATGATCACATCTTTAATTCGTACAATTTCAACTGCTTCCATTTTTGCTCCTTTCGTGTTATAATTCAGTTAGTTATTTTGATTAGCGCCTGACTTCTGTTAGGTGCTTTTTTTGTTTTATAATTCTGGAAATTCCTGTTTTAATTTTGTTAGACGGACGTTGTACCTATCCAAAAAGAAATTTTTAAATTCGTTATATGTTTCCAAAGCGTTTTGAAACTCATCATCTGTCAAATCTTTTATTACTGTTGCACCATGTAGAGATAAAACAAGAGATTTTAATTGTTCATGGATGAGGGAACTATAAAGATTCGGTTTCGAATGATAGTAAATTCCTTTTCTATCCCTCAATCTGCTTGTTAAAAATATTTTAGAGTCACTACCAATATTACTGTCCCAACGGATCCCTGTTATGATTGGATAGATTTCACTACCTATTTCTCTCTTATAAGGTTTTTGAAGTAAATCAAGGACTTTAGGATGATTGTTATTTACGATACGAATATCTTCATCAGTGATAGCGACTTGACCAAAATCTTTTCTAACCTTAACCATTTTATTGGCGACTACTTCAGCAATCATTTCTTGTAATTCGCGTTTACTTATTGTAATTACTTCTTCCATTCTCCTACTCCTCAAACTTTTCCCACGACTCACTGATTCGCAACTTCTTGTTAATGCGAAGCTTCAAGTCGTCACTCCCTTTGCCATCTTTGAAAAGTTGTGTGATAGCTGACGGGCTAACACCTACGACGATAGCCAAATCTGTCTGCGACCACCCACGTTTTTCAATTCGCTCTTTTACAAGCTCAATCCATTTAAGATGTTGTTGGCTCATGTAACCTCCTCCTTTTTTAATTAGTTAAGTTAAAGAGTTAGTAAATTATTTTATAAAATGCTTGACAGTTTTTAGCGTATCTGCTAAAATGAAAGCATAATTAAAAACCTTGATAAAACATTATATCTATCAACTTATTCGCTCGCCAAAGCTATTTATTTTTAGATAAGTTTTTAACTTCGTTTTTTACTAACTCATTAACTTACAAAAACTATTTTAGCGTAAACGCGAAATAATGTCAACTATTTTTGCGTATTTTGTAAAATATTTTTTGTCATGTCTTAGAAAGGCTGATAAATCAATGTTTTCTACTTTTGAAATCGTAAAAGATTTATGTGAAAAACAAGGGATTTCGCTAAATACTTTAGAAGATAAGCTAAAACTAGGCAAAAATTCTTTGTATGGGTTGAAGCGAAACCAACCTTCTGCTGAACGCTTGCAACAAATCGCTGATTACTTCAACGTATCCACCGACTATCTGCTTGGACGGACGGATAATCCATCTATTGCAAAGGATGATACAATCGCAGGATACACGTCTGACGACCTCCGAAAGATGGCAGAGAATGCCAAGACCTTCGATGGCAAGCCACTTACAGAGGAAGATATTGACGCGATTCAAAACATCATTGAGATTTATTTGAGAGGTAGATAGTATGACAAGTATTCCAATGAAAAAGAATCCGTTCAGAGAAAAGATGACAGCAATCAGGATTGTCAATCCTGAAACTTCTCAGTTTCTAGGAACGATCACTAATTTTGATATGTTTCCTGGTTCAACATCTTTGATTGCTTTTCTAGATTTTTTTAATCTAAGACCCGATACAGACTATATCTTATCTCTAACTGCCCACTTCCCTGACGGTACGTCCTACCCTGTTCATGCTACGAGAATAAATATTGCAAGGCAGGGCTTTGTTTTGCTAGAAGATGGCTTTGGGATGGCTACTGGAAATTTCAGCTTTAATTTTACGATACAGAACCCAAGTGATTTTTTCTTTTTCTTCATCTTGATGGACGAAAACGGTCAGGAAGTAGATACAGCATATAGTTATCATCATTTTGGAAAGTGGGGATAATCAATGCCGGACACACAAGATAATTTTAAAGCTTTGCCATCTAATTTTGTTTCATTGAGTAGTAAAAGAGCCTCTTTGACAACTGTACCCATACAAAATCGTGGTATAATGGAGTCAGAAATGTTATCGGAGGAAAATATTATGTCACAAGATACTTACAGCAAATCTGAAATCGACTTAAAACTTGATAAAATTAATTCTGACACCCAGCATGGATTCGAGAAAATTGATTTAAAAATTGACCAACTCAAACAAGAAATGCGTAGCGGATTTGAAAAAATAGATTTGAAATTTGAAAAAGTCGATTTGAAATTCGATAATTTCGAGAAACGTGTAGAGACTATGTTGCTAACTCAAGAAAACAAGAGATTAGAAGAACAAGCTAAAAGCAAAAAAGAGTTCATGTATTGGTTTATCGGATTGTTAGTTAGTACTTTACTGGGGATACTAGCAATCATCGTAACCATTTTAACAACAAAATAACACAAAAAGGATGATAGCCTATGACTATTGAAGAGCTAGTTGACTCACACGGTGTCACTCTCGCTTACTTTGATAACGAACTTTGGCAAAGACCTGGAGTTTATATCAAAGAAATCAGTATTATCTTTATAAACCGTGAACTGTCCGAAGATGCAAAAAAACGGGTCATATACCACGAATTAGGACATCTGGAACATTCTACTGCACTATATCAAAACAACCACACTAGGTGCGAGAATGAAGCTAATAGACATATGATCCATAAGTTGTTAGAAGAAGAACTCGCACTATCAGACGACCATCAATCATTCAACTATCTTCATTTCATGCAAAAACATGAGCTTAGAACAGTCGCAGACGAATTGATGGTCATTGACGAATATTATGAATTGATAGGATAGTTCATCAGAATAACTATAAAAACAAAAAATCCCCACACTCGCAAAGTTTGGCGACTCTGAGTGTGAGGAACTTACGTATAAGAAACAACCATTCAAAAGGTCGTTTTCTTATACCCATTTTAACAAAAAAGTGAGGTAAACGCAATGTGGATGGAAGAACTTCCCAACGGAAAATACAAATTTTTTGAGCGATATAAAGATCCATATACTGAGAAATTAAAAAAAGTTTCAGTGACCATGGAGAAGAAAACTCCCCAGGCAAGAAATCAAGCTGCTATCTTGCTGCAGGAAAAGATAAAACAAAAGTTAGGAGAAAAACAACATTTTGTTTCTGATATAACTTTTGAAAAACTATATGAGGAATTCGAGGAGAATTGGAAACACGGTGTTAAAAATTCAACAGTTTATGCTTCAAAAAATGTAAAAAAAGAGATTTTAAAGCAGATAGAGGGCGACTACCTAGTTAGAAATATTGATAGACGTTTATTACAAAAAGTAATAGATCACTATTACAAGACGGGAGATCTCATAACTATGTTTCTAAAATCAAGTTCAAGCTCAATCAGATAATGAAATTCGCTATCAGAATGAATTATATTGATACAAATGAAATGCTATTTGTTGAAACGCCTAGAAAAGTAATTACATCCGACGAACTCAGGAAGAAAAACACAAAATACTTAGACCAAAAAGAGTTTAAGTTATTCATCCAAAATTTAAAAGACGAGGCCCTATGTGATTATCGAATTACAAAGTATATCCGAATAGCTAAAGTTCTTTTTCTTACTGGCATGAGGTATGGAGAACTGGCAGCCTTAAACTACAAGGAGGATATAGATTTTTCTAAAAAGACTATTCACATCAAGCATACATACGATTTCAGACAAAAAGAGAGAACTACACCAAAGACAATCAAGTCCGATAGGGTTATAACAGCACCTCAAAAAGTGTTAGATATTATCAAAGAGCAAATAATAGAGAATGCGACAAATGGATTTGATACAGATTTTATTTTTATCAATACTCTAGGAGAACCAATAACAAATGCCAGGGTTATTTGTGCATTGAAAAGACATGGTCAAAAAATCGGCATAGAAAAAAATATAACTACACATACATTTAGACATTCTCACATATCCCTACTTGCTGAGCTAGGCATTCCTTTGACTGCCATCATGGATAGAGTAGGACATAGTGACTCAAAGACCACACTAGAGATTTATTCCCATGTCACTCAAAAAATGATATCAGACATATCTAGTAAGTTAGAAAAGATAAAACTATAAATTATGCCCCTCGCCTGCCCCTTTTTATCATATAAGACAAACAAAAACCCTTTAAAGTGTTGATATTAAAGGGTTTTTAAATTGTACGAAAAAAGAGCACACAAATTCAAATCGCTTAGGGCTGCTGGATTCCTCCCCTGACCCGCTTCACGCAGAACTGTTGCTCCACTATTTATTATATCACATTCCTATTCATTTTAAAAGCAAAATTATTTTTTCCGTCTATTTCTAAAAAAGTCCTGCATAATAGCTGCGCATTCATCTTCCAAAATTCCCGTTTCAACCTCTACACGATGGTTAAGACGCTCATCTGTCAAGATATCGTACAAACTCCCAGCAGCGCCAAATTTCTGGTTTTTAGCCCCATAGACCACGTTGGGAATACGGGCGAGTCCAATTGCCCCACTACACATGACACAAGGCTCAATGGTCACAAAAAGCGTGCAATCAAGCAAGCGCCAGCTCTCCTCACTCAGGTTCGCATTCTCTATAGCCATAATCTCCGCATGCATAACCGCTCGTTGCAACTCCTCACGCGCATTATGCCCACGGCCAATGATTTCTCCGTCCTTGACAATCACACAGCCAATTGGAATTTCATCGTGTTCAAGAGCAATCTCAGCCTCTTTCAATGCCTCTCTCATGAAGCTTTCTTTTTCTTCAACTGTATAATTCATCAATTTTCCTTTTCCTACTTGTCGATTTTATTATTATATCATGAATCCCAAGACAAAAAAAGCCACCAAATGCGGTGACTCTATAGGGAGATTATTATGAAAAAGAAAAGTTTAGGATATTTGTTACAACAAGTTAGGAGGTCTTCTTGTAACTGTCTATAGTATACCCGACCTATCTTAAACAAATCTTAAAAATTTCTTAGGACCAAACACTTTCTAAAATATTTGTTTGTTCGCGATCAGGACCTACTGAGAAAGTAGAAATACGAACGCCAACCAATTCGCTCACACGACGAACATAGTTACGCGCATTCTCAGGAAGATCTTCTAAATTACGAACTCCAGTAATATCTTCTGACCAACCTGGCAACTCTTCATAGATAGGCTTGCAACGTTTCAATTGCTCAAGACTAGCTGGATAGTAGTCAATACGTTGACCATCAAGATCATAGGCCACACAGATTTTCACTGTATCTAAACCACTCAAAACATCGATAGAGTTCAATGAAAGATTAGTGATACCAGAAACTCGACGACTATGACGCATCACAACTGAGTCAAACCAACCCACTCGACGTGGACGACCAGTTGTTGTACCATATTCATGACCTACTTCACGAATACGTTCTCCCACTTCATCAAACAACTCAGTTGGGAAAGGACCATCTCCTACACGACTCGTATAGGCTTTACATACACCAACAACCTTGTCAATCTTACTCGGACCAACACCAGAACCAATTGTCACACCACCAGCTACAGGGTTTGACGACGTAACAAATGGATACGTACCTTGGTCAATATCTAGCATAACACCTTGTGCACCTTCAAAAAGCACACGTTTACCATTATCAAGCGCATCATTCAAAATAACAGATGTATCGGTCACATATTTCTTGATTTGTTGACCATATTCGTAATATTCTTCAAAAATATCATCAAAAGCAATCGCTTTACTATCATACAATTTTTCAAAGAGACGATTCTTTTCAGCAAGGTTACGTTCTAAACGCTCACGGAAAATGTCTTTATCCAAAAGATCTGCGATACGAATTCCCACACGAGCAGCCTTGTCCATATAAGCTGGACCAATTCCCTTAATTGTAGTACCAATCTTATTGTCACCCTTAGCCTCTTCTTGCAAGCGATCCAACTCGATATGGTATGGCAAAATAACATGCGCACGATCAGAAATACGCAAATTATCAGTTGTCACACCCTCCTCATGAAGATAGCTCAACTCTTTCACAAGAGATTTAGGATTTACAACCATACCGTTCCCGATAACAGAGATTTTTTCAGGGAAGAAAATCCCAGATGGAATCAAGTGCAACTTAAACTTCTTACCATCAATCACAATCGTGTGACCAGCATTATCACCACCTTGGTAACGTGCAATCACTTCTGCATTCGCTGAAAGGAAGTCTGTAATCTTCCCTTTACCTTCATCACCCCATTGGGTACCTACAACAACAACTGAAGTCATAATCTTGTCTGAGCCCTCAGGCTCTTCCTTTCTCACATACATGGCAGGACTCTCACCTGCAATTATATCTTACAATTTATTATAAGAAAAAATCGCCTTTTTATCAAGAAGAAACAATAGAAAGATTTGCTATTTCCAACTATTAAAAAATGTTTTAGAAAAAATTCCGGCTATTTATCATTATTTTTCCACAAAAAGTAAAAGTTGTTCGGAAATTAACTCATACTGTCTCATCAAGCAACAAAACCCTGTTTCATTATCAATTTTTCAAGATACAAACGATAAGCAACACGATAATGGTAAACAATAAAATCCCGATGACTCACAATACGATATCGGACAAGATAATAAATCAAAAACTTAAAATGAACATGTTCCCAATCAAAATTATCACCCAAGAACATACCATACTCTTCTTCAATATTTCTATAAAAATCCATCATCTGATCATAAATACTTTGTAGCATAAATATATACTCCTTTTCTTTTTATGACCTTATTCTAACAAAAAATTATAAACAGTTATTATAAAATCCTGAATTGCTCAAATACCAACCTCAAAAAGATAACAAATAGGAAAAGTTGACAGAATAGGAACAAATATACTACCTAAATTTCAAAAACTAAGATAATGGAAGCGGAAGGATGCGAACCCCTCGAAGGATCATATTTACAGTCCGCAACGTTTAGCCTCTTCGCTACCCTCAATTAAAGTACTAAAAAGATCTCCTTGATCGAAAACGGAGGGCTCTGAAACTTTACTCAGCAAAAATATCTCACACCAAATAACACTAAATAGATTATTAAGGCTCTATAATATTTGTAGTGGGTAAATCCCCTATAGATATTATGGAGCCTATTTTTGTGTAGAAAAAAAGTCCCA
>NZ_JASOOK010000014.1:0-48989 GCF_030217725.1 Streptococcus sp. UMB1203
TTTCCACTGGTTTTTACGATTTTTATCAGACTAACTTCCACTTGGATTAACGGTGGAAGTTAGTTTGGGAATTTAGCTAACGTAGACAACCCCCAACTTTCCAAAAGCCACATCTCCACGGATAATCAAAGTTTTACTGGTTGGAGCTAGAGAAGTATCTGCCTTGGCTACACCACAGAAAGTTTCCACCTTCAAATCCACTCGCCAATGTTGGGGAACATAGATAACTGCATTGCCAAAACCAACTTCTACTTTCAGGGTTGCAATATCTCCTAAAATCTCTGCATTGTCATAATATATCTTAGCATTGCCAAAACCAACTTCTACTTGGTCTTCTACCAATTCTTGGTTTTGCTTGTAGAAAGTCCCAGTCCCAAAAGCGACCTCCTTATCTGTCAGAATGGTCTTTTTACCATCATACCACCATTTTTTCCCATTCCAAGTTCTGTTAGAATGAGTAAGTGCGTTGACACCCAGTACGATTAAAATACTAGCCCAGAATAGTGACTGATTTGGAATCGGTAAAATATTATAAAAGTGGTTAGCAATCATTAAGGCTACTAGAGCTGTAAAAGAGGCTGAAGTTAAGTGGCGACGCAACAAAGCTCCGACTGATTGGTAGGCAAAAAAAGCAATACCAATCAAGGGCCAAATTTGCCCCCCCAGAGAAGGGATTCCAAAATTCCCCTGCAATAATACTAAAGCCGCCAAAACAAGCAATACAATACCAAATGCTTTCTTTTTCATCTTATTACCTCATGTTTCTTAGATTTTCTTTTAGGAGGGATTGGTAATGCCGTGAGACATGAACCTCCTTGTGGGTCTGATAAAAGGAAATGGTCCCCGTTCCTGAAAAGGACTTATCCACCGAATAGATTTGCCGAATATTAGCAATAGTTGACTTGGATACCCGACTGAAATAGCGAGGAAGGATAGCTTCTAACTCATAGAGTTTAAGCCGAACTTCGTAGGCATCTTTCTGGGTATGGGCATAAATCTTGCTACCCTCCGTCTCAAAGAAGAGAATTTCCGACAAATCCAGATAATATTCACCCGTTCCCTTGTAAAAAATCAACCGAGGAGACTTGGACTCTTGCAAGAGACGCTGTAAATCCGCAATCTCATCTGTCAAAGCCGCTGCCTTGATGACAATTTCAGTTTCCTCTAAATTGCTGTCAATTTCGATTCGTAACTTCATTCCATCTCCTTTCTGACTCTACTATATCAAAGCTAAAATAAGAAAACAAGAGCAAAAAAGCAAGTGGTTACTTTAGGCACGTAAGTGGTTGTAGGACCATCCTAACTTAAAGATCAAAATAGAAAGAAAAGCACACCCCACACAAGAGCACAAATATAGCCAACCACTACATCCTTGGGAAAATGCACTCCACCTAAGACTCTCACTAGACCGAGGAGAGCTGAAAAGACCAACAAGATAACCCCTACAGCTAGACTAGCATGTAAGCAAGCCGTGGAGATAATGGTTGCTGAAAAGACATGACGACTGGGCATAGACTGACCAGGACTATCTCTGTCTAGTAGAGGTACAATTTCCCAAACTTCATAAGGCCTAGGAGCATTGATTTTCTTACGGAGAAGGGATAAAATCACAAAACCTGACGCTGGAATAAACAGGTAGATCCAGACCTGTTTCCCAAGTCCTTCTTGGAAATAGGTGGCGACTAACAAGGTCAAATAAACTATAGGCATAACTACCGTCATGAACCGATTGAAAGTTCTTAACAAGCTCAGATGGAACGGCTTATTTTTAATCTTACCAGCAATGTGGTCATACCATTCTTGATAATTTTTCATATATTTTCTCATCACTTACTCAAATTTTGCTTACAGGGAAGCACTTGTCTTCTAGTATAGTGCAGAAAAAGAAGGCCGTCAAGCCTTCTTTGGGTTTATTCCTCTGCTTCGTCTTCTGTAAATTGACTGTTATAGAGATCAGCGTAGAAACCTCCTTGTGCCATTAGCTCATCATGATTGCCTTGCTCGATGATATTGCCATCTTTCATGACAAGAATCAAGTCAGCATTTCGGATAGTTGACAAGCGGTGGGCGATGACAAAGGAAGTTCTTCCCTCCATCAATCGGTCCATGGCTTTCTGAATCAATTCCTCAGTACGAGTATCAACCGAAGAGGTCGCCTCATCCAGAATTAGAAGTGGCGCATCTTTCAGCAAAGCACGAGCAATGGTCAAGAGTTGTTTTTGTCCGACAGACAAGGTCACTGTATCATCCAAAACGGTATCGTAACCATCTGGTAGGGTCATAATAAAGTGGTGAATCCCTACAGCCTTGCTGGCTTCAATCATGCGCTCATCACTAATACCTGTTTGGTTATAGATAAGATTGTCGCGAATGGTTCCTTCAAAGAGCCAGGTATCCTGCAAGACCATTGAAAAGGCATCGTGTACTTCCGAACGCTTCATCTCCTTGGTATCCACGCCATCAATGCGGATACTTCCCTTATCAATCTCATAGAACTTCATCAAAAGATTGACAATGGTTGTCTTCCCAGCTCCTGTCGGCCCTACAATAGCAACCTTTTGACCTGCATGAGCTGTCGCAGAAAAGTCATGTATAATGGTTCGCTCTGGTGTGTAACCAAAGGAAACTCGATCAAAGACCACTTGACCTTTCATGTCGCTCAATTGTCTTTCTTTATGGAATTCATCTTCCATTTCCTTTTCAGCTAGGAATTCGAAGACACGGCCCATGGCTGCACTAGCCTGCTGCAAACTAGTAATCCCTTGGGCAATTTGTGAAAGAGGCTGAGAAAAGATACGAACGTAGGCCATAAAGGCAACGATAATCCCAATACTAATCTGCCCATTCAAGGACAAGGCTGCACCAACGATAATCACCAAGGCATAGCTAAAGTTCCCAATAAACATCATAATCGGCATCATAATCCCTGAAATAAATTGAGATTTCCAGATACTATCATACAGACGATGGTTTAATGTCGCAAATTCTTCTTTCGTACTCTCGATAGCATTATAACTGGTCACCACATTATGGCCAGAGTACATTTCCTCCACATAGCCGTTGACAGCTGCTAGGTCTTGTTGCTGACTCTTAAAGAAACCCTGTGATTTGCCCATAAAGACAGACACGAAAGCAAAACCGATAAGAGTTGACACAACCGTCACCAAGGCTAAAATCCAGTTCATCCCAAACATGGTTACCAAGACTGCTAAGACCAGCAAACTAGATGAAAGAACTGTTCCCAGACTTTGATTGAGAGACTGGGCTGCAGTGTCAACGTCATTGGTTACACGAGACAAAGTATCCCCCTGAGAGTGTCCATCAAAATATCCCAATGGTAGGCTATTGATTTTCTCTGCAATCGCTCTTCTCAAACGCTCTGAAAAACGTTGAATGGCTGTTGTAAATAGAAAGGCCTGCAAATAATTTGATAGAAGTCCAATCACATAGATGACAGCCAAAAAACCACCAATGGCTGCAACCGCCGTGACATCCACACTTGTTTCTAGGCCACTTGCAATGATATTGGTCATTTCCTTGATACGGGTTGGACCATATACAGTAATGATGTTGGATAAGATTGTTGCTAAAAAAGCGATTAGAAGGGCAAACTGGAGACCTGCAAGGTAGGGTTTACTCTGTTTCCAGAGCGACAGTTTTTTATTTTCCATGTTCCAATTCCTCCTTCGATAATTGTGAATAGGCAATTTCTTGGTAAACTTCGTTGGTAGCTAGAAGTTCCTTGTGGGTGCCTTGTCCCACGACTTTTCCTTGATCCAAGACCAAAATCAAATCTGCATCCATAATGGTTGAAATACGCTGTGCGACGATGAGTTTGGTCATAAATTTTGTTTTCTCTGCTAGCTCTTGGCGTAGGACACGGTCTGTCTTGTAATCCAAGGCTGAGAAGGAGTCATCAAAGATGAGGATTTCTGGCTTCCGAGCCAAGGCACGCGCAATGGCCAAACGTTGTCTTTGTCCACCTGAGAAGTTGGTTCCTCCTTGGGCTACTTCTGACGCCAAGCCCGCTTCCTTGTCTTCGATAAAGTTCTTAGACTGGGCCAATTCTAAGGCCTGCCACATAGCCTCCTCATTAAGCGGTGTTTCTTGACTGTGTCCAAAGTCTAGATTACCCTTGACATCACCTGAAAAGAGAACCGCTTTCTGAGGAATATAACCAACCTTGTTGCGCAAATCTTCCAAACTGTAATCTTGAACATTAACTCCGTCCACTAGGATTTCTCCTGCTGATACGTCATAGAAACGTGGAATCAGATTGACCAAAGTTGACTTACCAGAACCAGTTGAGCCGATAAAAGCAACTGTTTGGCCCGCTTCTGCTCTAAAGCTAACATGCTCGATAACTGCCTCCGAATTTGCCGCATAGCGGAAGGTCACATCCTTAAACTCGACCTGACCTTTTAGGTTTTCATCAGCCAACTGCACTTTAGAAGGATTTTGGATAGAAGAATGCAAATCTAAAACCTGATTAATTCGCTTGGCAGAGACCATAGTTCGAGGAAGAACGATGAAGAGCGCTCCCATGAGAAGGAATCCCATGACCACCTGCATAGCATAAGACATGAGAACAACCATGTCACTAAAGAGAGGCAACCGCGCCGTCGGAGCAGCGTCATTGATCACATAGGCTCCAATCCAGTAAATCGCCACACTCAAACCACTTGAAATCCCCATCATAATGGGATTCAAAATAGCCATAAGACGGTTAACAAACAAATTCAAACGGGTCAATTCATCATTTGCTGCTGCAAATTTTTCATCTTGGTACTTTTCGGCATTGTAGGCACGAACGACACGAATACCTGTTAAACTTTCACGAGTGATACTGTTCAGTTTATCAGTCAAACTTTGAATCAAGGACTGTTTTGGAAAGGCTAGCGTCATCAAAACTGTTGTCATCAAAACATTGACAATCACTGCCACAAGTACCGCCCAGAGCCAGTATTCTGAATGGCCTAAAATCTTCCCGATGGCCCAGATAGCCATAATCGGACCACGCGTAACCACTTGCAAGCCCATGGTAATCAACATCTGAACTTGAGTAATATCATTAGTGGTACGAGTTAGGAGGCTTGGAATAGAGAATTTCTTAATCTCTGTCTGCGAGTAATCCAAAACTCGGTTAAAAATGTCACTTCTTAACCTACTAGTATAGGAAGCCGCCACTCTGGATGCAAAAAATCCAACTGCGACTGCGGACAAGAAGGCAAAAAAAGACATTCCGACCATCATACCTGCTGGTTGCCATAACTCATCCAAGTTGGTTCCTTGACTTCCTAGCAAATCCGTAATTTTCGAGATATAGGTCGGAACTTCCAACTCTAGGTAGACTGAAAAGCAGGTAAAGAGAATGGCTAGAAAAATCATCCCCCATTCTTTTCTACTAATTCGTTTAGCTAATTTCTTCATTATCTCCTCCTATTCTCTTGATATTTTCCTGTAGTTGATTGAGGACTTTCTCAAAAATCAGTAATTCATCTTCATCAATGTCTTCCATCAACTGCTTGTCTATTCGTTCAAAAAAGGCCTTAACCTGCTTCATTTGAGAACGTGCTTTGTCCGTCAAACGAACAAATTTTGCCCGCTTATCGCTAGGACTCGCCTCCAATTCCACCAAACCATTTTGCACCATACGCTTGACCAAATTACTAGCAACAGACTTGGTAATATTGAGTTCCTGCTCGATATCTTTAATCAAGACCAAGTCTTGGTTTTTCTCACGATTATCCAAAAAACGCAGAACCTGCCCTTGAGGCCCACCCATAAATTCAATACCACAACGTTTGGCTTCCTTTTGCACCATCAGGTGAATCTGATGACCAAAACGCTTAAAGACTAACATCGGTTTATCCATACTAACTCCTTTCTAACTATCACATTTAGTTCTCCTAGGAACTAAATAAGTTTCCATGAGAACTATTTTACCACTTTAAAAAGAGATGTCAAGAAAAAGTTTTCATGAGAACTATCTTAGTTTAAATTGACATTAGGCAAGATTTTTTATATAATAAGCGCTCACTACTGTGGGTAGAAATCCATTCACTTAATGAGGAGAGAAAACTTTCAAATGAAACCAGAAGAACAAAGAGTTTTAGGAATCTTAGCAACTATTTTTGGAGCCATCGCACTTTTAGGATCCTGGATCCCGTTTATTAACTATCCATCGTTGTTCATCGGCATCGTCGCATTTATCTTGGGGATTATCGGCCTTATCGTCAACCTCAAAAAACGGAAAACAATGGCTATTATCGGAACATCCCTGGCAGTTGCCTCTGTTGTACTTTTCTTTACGAGTCAGGCACTATACGCTGATGTCTACAAAGAGTATGCCAAGGAGTTTAACCGTTCCTACATGGATACGAGTGCCTCAATGGAACGCGAAGAAAAAAGCGGCTTGACAGACGATACCTTCTCCTGGACCCAAGAACAGTTCGACGCCTTAACCGAAGGTGACCTTGACAACAAAGGAAAAGGTGGTACCACCTACGAGGATATTATCAACAAACACGGAAAGCCAGATTCCGAGTTTGACTTCACTCTTGGGGGTTACAATACGAAAAAAATCACCTATATCTCTATTGGAGACAAGGTCAAGACTGTTACCTTAACTTTTGCAAAACAGGACAATGGAGAGCTCTTGCTCGTACAAAAACATCAGTCGGTCTAGGTCTAGAAAAAGCAATCAACAAAACGATTCTGAAACCAGATTCTAAGTTCAAATATCAAAAAAACGAACAGCTAGTATAACTGTTCGTTTTTCTATTAGAATCCATCTACGTTTGTGTAGATCTTTTGTACGTCTTCGTCGTCCTCAAGAACGCTGTAAAGTTTTTCAAAGGTTTCAAGGTCATCGCCTGACAATTCCACTTCTGACTGAGGAATCATTTCCAATTCAGTCACTTGGAATTCTTCGATACCAGACTCACGGAGGGCAACGATAGCCTTGTGAAGGTCAGTTGGCGCTGTGTAAACTGTGATTGTTCCTTCTTCTGCTTCTACATCATCCACATCTACATCTGCTTCTAGCAATTGCTCAAAGACCGCGTCCGCATCTTCACCTGCAAATACGATCACACCCTTGTTGTCAAAGAGGTAAGAAACAGAACCTGAAGCACCCATGTTTCCGCCGTTTTTACCAAAGGCTGCACGGACATTGGCCGCTGTACGGTTGACATTTGAAGTCAAAGTATCAACAATCAGCATAGAACCATTTGGTCCAAAACCTTCGTAACGTCCTTCTGTAAAGGTTTCGTCTGTGTTTCCTTTAGCCTTGTCCAAAGCCTTATCGATAACGTGTTTTGGCACTTGGGCTTGTTTAGCACGGTCGATAACGAATTTCAAGGCTGAGTTTGATTCTGGATCTGGATCACCTTTTTTAGCTGCTACATAGATTTCTACACCAAATTTTGCATATACTTTAGAGTTAGCTCCATCTTTAGCCGTTTTCTTGGCTACGATATTGGCCCATTTACGTCCCATTAGGAATCTCCTTTTTTCACATTTTAATCTTTCTTATTATAACACAAGTTTTTTCGATTTTCACTAGAGGAAATGGATTTTATTCAGTAAATACAACTAGGATAGCACTTTAGTTGCTAAAATTTCCTTGCCTTCTTTTATCAAGGGGTGACGAAACAGTGAGAAATACAGTTGAATGGTCATGGCAACCCAGATAAGGGGTTCGCAAAGGATAACTCCCTTATATCCTGCCCAAGGAATAATCAAGACCACAAAAGCGATTTTTCCGATTAGTTCTATAAAGCTAGAAACCAGAGGAAGGACTTTTTGCCCCAAGCCCTGCAAGCAATTACGATAAATCAGTAAGAGACTCAAAATAGGATAAAAGGCTGAACTGATTTGCAGATAGAGACTTCCATTTTCTACCAAGTAGCTATCCGTCGAACTAGCCAAGAAGGAAACCAAGGCTGGACTGGCAAAAAAGAGGAAGACACAAACAAAAATTGCCCAGGACATACTTAAACGACTGCCGATTCGAATACCTTGAACAATGCGGTCTGGGCGCTTAGCTCCTAGATTCTGAGAAGCAAAGATCGTCATTGATGCAGAAATAGCGGTCATAGGAAGAAGGGCGAAGGCCATAATGCGTCGAGCCGCCGTCTGGGCGCTAATAATTACTGCACCAAAGGTATTAACTGAAGACTGTAAAATCACACTGCCGATGGACACAATTGAACTCATCAAACCCATAGCCAAACCTTGCTCCAAGAGATCCGCGTACAAGGCCTTGTCCCATTTAAAATGTTTCAGCTGAGGTAGAAGTTCTGGAACACTCTTGCGAATATAGTAAAAACAGAGAACCGCTGATAAGCCTTGCGAAATAATGGTAGCAAGTCCCGCAGATTGAACTCCCAGTTGCAGTTGCGTAATAAAATAGAGATCCAGAACCACATTAACCAAGGCAGAGAAAATCAGAAATCCAAGCGCTGCTAGACTGTCCCCAATGGACCGCAACAAACCTGCAAAAAGATTATAGGCAAAGCTGACACCTACACAGGTCACAATCATAGAAATATATTGATAGGACTGAGAAAGAATTTCAGCAGGGGTATCTAGGTACTGTAAAAGAGGATACAAACCAAGAAATCCCAGCAACATAACCACAATACTCAAAAGAGCGCCTAAAATCCAGGTAGCTGCTACCGCTTCTTTAATTTTAGTGAAATTCCGAGCCCCATAATAGCGAGCAATGACAATCCCCATCCCATTGCCAACACCAAGAGTAAAACCTACAATCAGGTCAAAAATGGCCGTTGTAGCCCCTACTGCCGCCAAGGATTCTTGACCAAGAAAACGCCCAACAATCAAGACATCAGCAGTATTATAGAGCTGTTGAAAAATATTGGACAGCAAGATTGGGAAGGCAAAACTCAAGAGAGAAGGAAGAATCGGACCATGAATCAGGTCCACTGTTCGTTTTTTATTCATAAGGCTATTATATCAGCTTTCGAAAGGAGCGACAAGAAACAGCAAACTATGCGTGAGCTAAAAACCAGAGCAAAGCAACGAAAAAGCAGTGGATTTCTCCACTACTTTGACAGCTTATTCTTCAATTTCGATTTCAAGTTCATCGCCTAGATCAAGTGTGACTTCTTCATTCACAGAGTCTGCTTGAACTGCTTCATCTTTTTTAGTCTCAACACCTTCTACAGAAGCTTCTTCTCCATCAACCAAACCAAATTGAACACGGACTTGATGGTCAATCTCATCAAAGACTTCTGGGTGATCTGCCAAGTATTTCTTAGCATTTTCAGAACCTTGCCCGATTTTCTCATCCTTGTAAGAGTACCAAGCTCCTGCTTTTTTGATGATATCCAAATCGCTTGCGATTTTCAAAAGCTCACCAGTCTTAGAAATCCCTTCTCCGTACATGATTTCAACAAAGGCTTCCTTAAATGGTGGAGCCACCTTGTTTTTCACGACCTTTATCTTAGTTTCCTTACCGACATTGGTATCTTTTTGGTCACCAGTTCCCTTGATTTGTGTGCTTCCGCGAACATCCAAACGGACTGATGCGTAGAATTTCAGAGCACGTCCACCAGGAGTTGTTTCTGGATTTCCAAACATGACCCCAACTTTTTCACGCAATTGGTTGATAAAGATGGCAATTGTTTTGGTTTTATTGATAGAAGCACCAAGTTTACGCATGGCCTGGCTCATCATACGAGCCTGCAAACCAACGTGGCTATCTCCGATATCTCCATCAATTTCCGCACGAGGTACAAGGGCAGCAACTGAGTCGACCACGACAAGATCTACAGCACCTGAATCAATCAACTTCCCTGCAATTTCAAGACCTTGCTCTCCTGAGTCTGGTTGTGACAAGAGCAATTCGTCAATATTGACACCAAGGGCCGCAGCATAAGCTGGATCGAGGGCATGTTCCGCATCGATAAAGGCTGCAATCCCACCTTCTTTTTGCGCTTGCGCAACTGCATGAAGGGCAACCGTTGTCTTACCAGATGATTCTGGTCCATAGATTTCGATGATACGTCCTTTAGGATAACCACCTGAACCGAGGGCAATGTCAAGAGCCAAAGAACCTGAGCTCATCACTTGCACCTTTTGCTCGGCACGTTCACCCAAACGCATGATTGATCCTTTACCAAAGTCTTTCTCAATCAGTTTAAGAGCGTCATTCAAGGCTTTTTCACGTTCAGCCCCGAATTTTTTTGAAATTTCATCTAATTTTTTTGGTTTTTTCGCCATTCTATTCTCCTACATTCTAATGGTCCTCAGACCTATCTACTATTATATCAAAAGTTAGTCACTTAATAAAGCCTTGCGAACTAGGTTAAAGGCATGCATAACCGCAATGTGACGTACATCTGCTCGACTTCTACCTCCAATATTGACCTTGATGACTTCAGTTCCTTGCTCTTGAGCCAAGCCTATAAAGACTGTCCCAGCTGGATGTCCTTCTAGGCTATCTGGTCCTGCCACTCCAGTCAAACCAAGGCCAAAATCAGACTGAGTCTTGATTCGTGCCTGCTCAGCCATCTTCTGAGCTGTAAATTCAGACACCACACCCTGTTCTTCCAAGTCCTTGACAGGAATATCCAACATCTTTGATTTTTCCTCCAGGCTATAGGTCACGAAACCACCCTTAAATATACTTGAAGCTCCTGAAAAATCCACCACAGTAGCTTGGAAAAGCCCTGCAGTCAAACTCTCTGCAGCCGTGATAGTTTTCCCTTGTTTTTTCAGTTCTTCTACCACAATGCTGGCCAAGCTAGCCTCCTCTCCATAACCATAACAGAGGTCTCGTAAAGAAATTCCTTCGAAAGTCTGGCGGTCCAAGATTTGATTTTCCAAGATATCCAGCGCTTGATTCGCCTCTTCTTGATCACTAGCTTTTGTTGACAGACGCAGAGTGACTTCTCCTGTCTTGGCATAAGGTGCTAAGGTCGGATCTGTCTGATTAGCAATCAAATCAGCCAAAATGGTCACCAACTGACTTTCGCCAATTCCAAAGAAACGAAGAATTCGGGAATATAGCTTGCTCCCTGTCATCAACTTGGGTAGAAGTTGGTTTAAGACCATAGGTTTTAATTCACTTGGCGGACCTGGAAGGACGACATAGGTCACTCCTTCTACTTCTAAGATTCCTCCAACCGCCAGTCCTGTTTCGTTGGGCAGTGGAGTCGCTCCTTCTACAAGTTGAGCTTGTCTTTCATTATTCGGTGTTCGAGCATAGTCTGGTCTCTGGGCAAAAAAGACGTCCAACTTCGCCTGCGCCTGAGGATCGAAGACTAATTCTTTCCCTAAGAATTTAGCTAGAGTTTGTTTGGTTAAATCGTCCTCTGTCGGTCCCAAACCACCTGTCAAAATCACCAAACTGCTACGTTGACTGGCAATCTCAAGCAAAGACAAGAGACGAGCTTCATTGTCTCCTACAGCCGTCTGAAAATATACGTCTACTCCAATTTCTGCTAGTTTTTCTGATAAAAATTGAGCATTGGTATTAACAATCTGTCCTGTTAAAATTTCTGTTCCGACAGCAATGATTTCTGCTTTCATGTTTCCTCCTACCTATCTATTCGTATTTTTTTGAAAAAATCGCAGGAAATTTCCCACGATTGATTTTTTATTTGTATCAAAAAACAAACTATTCTACTTCATTTGTTACAAAGACGCCTTGTTGTTGATTATCCCCATTATCAACAGGCACCCGTCCAAACAAATCTTCAAATAAGACAACATTTGTTTCAAGCTGAGTGACTTCTTCTTGTCCCAAAGAACGTCGCAATATATTCTGCATTTCCAACATATGCTCTCTAGAAACAATCTGGTAAGAAATACCTTGCAACATCTCTCCCTCACCCTTCAACTGTTGTGATTCAATGGTTTTAAATGAATCTTTATAACCCAACAAGTTCGGAATACTTTTCGCAGATAGATCAATATTAGTCTGCATATTGGTACTTAGGGCTTTTAAGATAGATTGATAGTGACTAACACTATTCAAGCTAAGAACTTTTTCAACAACCTTTTGAATGACTTCACGCTGACGCTTCTGACGTCCGTAGTCCCCTTCTGGGTCCTGGTAGCGCATGCGAGAATAAACAAGAGCTTCATCTCCATTTAGAGTTTGTTGCCCAACACCAATAGAAATGGTATTAAATTCCTCTTGGTCACTAATAGAAATCGGGAATCCTAGAGTGTTATTAACGGTAATTCCACCAACTGCATCAACTAATTGTTGCAATCCGTGCATATTGACCATAATATAGCGATCAATATGAATATTCATCATCTTCTGAATAGTTGAAATAGCCAACTCTGCACCACCACCAGCATAGGCAGCGTTTAACTTCGCTTCTTCAATACTACCATCTTTATGTTGAATTTTCGTCAGGATATCACGTTCCAAACTCAACATCATGGTTTTTTTCGTATGCGGATTAACCGTTAAGAGAATCATAGAGTCACTATTCCCCTCCCAAGGGTCCGTTCGTTCCACGTTTCCAGTATCAACCCCCATCAAAAGAATCGTTAAGGGTTCAGTCGCCTCAATAACATTGGTTTCTTCCCCAATTTTTTTATAGGTCCGTGATAAGGTTTCTGTACCTTGCTGATAAATAGTATAAGCAAAAACACCCACACCCAAAACTGTCACGGCTAGAAAAGCTAGCACCATTCCAATAATTTTTTTAACCATATTTCTATTAATCTATTAGTCTACCCATCAGGTAAACATCTATAAATTCCCCTTCTTCTATGTATGCACCGCGCTCTTGTCTACCTTCAATTACAAAGCCATGCTTTTGATATAAATGAACTGCAGCCTGATTACGAGTTTGGACAGTGAGTTGAAGTCGACGAAGAATGCCACTAGTCTGTGCCCATTCTACGACTTCTTCAAGTAACAAACTTCCCAGTCCATTATTCCAATACTTCTTACCAATCACAATGAAGAGATCTCCAATATGACGAACTCTCTTGCGTTGATCAGCTGTGATATTCACAAGACCAGCAATTTCATCATTCAGCAAGGCAAGTAAAGTGATTTGATTTTCCGAGTGAGCCTGTTTATCCAAAAACGACTCCATCTCAGTATCAGTCATCAAAATACCATCCCTGTCCAGACTGGTAAAATCTGTTTCTACACTGACACGATTTAAAAATGATACTAATTCAGCCGCATCTTCAACTTCTGCTTCCCTAATGAGCAATTCATACTCCATGTTGAAGCACCTTTAAGAGTTTTTCTGCACGCAAACCCTTGGCTTTGAAGTTTAATCTGCGACCGTCTTCTTCTTTTAGAATTTCCAATTCTAAATAGGTATCTGGTAAGGCATCATCTAAAAGATGTCCCCACTCGATGACAGTCACGCCGCCACCAAAGAGAAACTCATCTAAATCGATAGAATCAGCATCCCCCTCTATACGATAAACATCTAAATGATAAAGAGGAAGACGACCTTCATACTCTCTCACAATAGTATAGGTTGGACTCTTAATCATCTGAGTAATCTGTAAACCTTTAGCAAGACCTTTTGTAAAGGTCGTTTTGCCTGCTCCAAGTTCACCAGTTAGAATTAAGACATCATTCTTTTCTAATAAACAGCCCAAACGTTCACCTAAAGACTGTAACTCTTCTTCGTTTTTAGTGTACATGTTTCTATTATACCAAAAAGTTGTCCTTTGTCGAGATATTATCTATAAAATTCCATATTATAAATTGTAAAACTTGGACCTTCACTTCTTTTATATTTAAAATAGAAACAGCAAGAAGACAACTAACAAGATATCCCTCATCAGGTGGCTATAAAATGAAACTTCCCAGCGAATAACTTTTGGTACTAACAGTCCCAGAAACAGCATTCCCAAGGCAATATAAAAGGTCATGGATAATAGCATCCAAGGATTCCTGAGAAAGATTAAAATAGCTAATCCACTAATAAAACACATTTCCTTCTTACCCAAAATCTTTTTCAATCCATTTACATACTTCTGAATCGGTAAAAAGACTAGCAAATCAATACCAAATAAGAAAAAGAAACTCGGTAGAAAGGATTCCACAAACCCTTCTACGGATGTATTTCCTGTAAGGATATGTTCTATAGCAATTAAGGCTAAACCCAAAATATTTACTAAGAGCAGTAAGCTATACAAGAATTGTTGCTTATCTTCTTTAAAAAACGAATAATGTTGATTTCCTTGCCCTCTATAATAGTTTAGCCCTGCACCAATACTGGCAAGAAGCAACATGCCAACTAAATAATAGAAGCAGTTTTGATTTAACACCAAGGACCAAGTCGATAAACTTAAACAAGAACAGCTACTGATACCAAAAATCGTAAACAATAACAAAACTCGAATTTGCTTTTTCATTTTTTCCATCATTCTTCCTCCCTTACTTGCTCTTATTATAGGCTAGAAATCCTCACCATTGCTAGAATATTTCTCAACTGTCAGTTTTCTACTCTAAAATGCAAAAAAGTTTGATGCAGGTAACCCTTACATCAAACTTTTACTATTTTTCTTCAAACCAAAGAGCAATTTCTCGCTTAGCTGACTCTTCTGAATCTGAACCATGTACAACATTTTGAATAGCTTGGTTTTCACCAGCCGCTTTTGCAAAATCACCTCGAATCGTTCCTGGTAAAGCTTCTTCTGGACGAGTTGCTCCCATCATGGTCCGCCAAGTTTCGATTACTTTAGGACCAGAAATGATGCCTACAAGGATTGGTCCTGAAGTCATAAATTCACGAATCGGTGGGTAAAAGCTTTGACCAACCAAGTCCTGATAGTGCTGATCAATCAACTCTTCTGAAACCTTTGTACGCAACTCCAATTTTTCGATTGTAAATCCACGTTGTTCAATGCGTTTCAACACCTCACCCACTAGCCCTCTTTTTACACCGTCTGGTTTAATAATAAAAAATGTTTGTTCCATACCCGTCTCCTTTGTCAGCTTCTTTCTTTTATTTTACCATATTTCATGGAAAAAATGGAGAAAGTTTTCAGAAAAGAGAAAGAGAACCCGAAGGCTCTCTCATCTGCTTTTATTCTACTGTTTCTTCCACAGTTTCAACGGCAGTATCCACAACTACTTCTGTTGTTTCTTCATTTCCTTCTTCCTCTACTGGAGGATTAAGATATTCTTCTTCGTTGATAGCATGTGGTTCAAGGTTACGGTAACGAGCCATACCAGTACCTGCTGGGATGATCTTACCGATGATAACATTTTCTTTAAGTCCAAGGAGATGGTCTTTCTTACCGCGGATAGCCGCATCTGTAAGGACACGAGTTGTTTCCTGGAAGGAAGCCGCTGACAAGAAACTATTTGTTTCAAGTGAGGCTTTGGTAATTCCCATAAGGACTGGACGACCTGTCGCTGGAACTCCACCTGCGATAAGGACATCTTTGTTAGCATCTGTAAAGTCATTGATATCCATGAGAGTACCCATGAGAAGATCTGTGTCACCTGGATCCATAACACGCACTTTACGGATCATTTGACGTACCATTACCTCGATGTGTTTGTCACCGATTTCTACCCCTTGGCTACGGTAAACTTTTTGTACTTCACCAAGAAGGTACGTTTCAACTGACAAGACATCACGAACTGCAAGGAGACGTTTTGGTTGGATAGAACCTTCTGTAAGAGCAGCACCACGCGCTACTTGGTCCCCAACTTCGACACGCATACGAGCTGTAAATGGTACGACGTATTCACCTTCGCCAGTTTCGCCCTTAACAAAGACTTTCTTAGTACGAGTTGAGGCATCTTCTTCGATAGCAGTAACTTGTCCTTTAACCTCTGTGATAACCGCTTCCCCTTTAGGATTGCGGGCTTCAAAGATTTCTTGGACACGAGGAAGACCCTGAGTGATATCGGTATTTGAGGCAACCCCACCCGTGTGGAAGGTACGCATTGTAAGCTGTGTACCAGGTTCCCCGATAGATTGGGCAGCGATTGTACCAACTGCTTCACCAACTTCAACCGCATCACCAGTCGCCAAGTTGATACCATAACAGTGACGGCAGACACCGTGACGAGTGTTACATGTAAATACAGAGCGGATAGTCACTTCTTCCACACCAGCATTAACAATTTCACGCGCCTTGTCTTCTGTAATCAATTCATTTGGACCAATGATAACTGCACCAGTTTCTGGATGTTTAACAGTTTTCTTAGTGTAGCGACCATTGAGACGCTCTTCGAGAGACTCAATCATCTCTTTTCCTTCTGCGATAGAGCGGATCAAGAGACCACGGTCTGTTCCACAGTCGTCCTCACGAATGATAACGTCTTGGGCAACGTCAACCAAACGACGAGTCAAGTAACCTGAGTCAGCTGTCTTAAGGGCCGTATCGGTCATACCTTTACGCGCACCGTGAGTTGAGAAGAACATTTCCAATACCGACAAACCTTCGCGGAAGTTTGAAAGGATTGGCAATTCCATGATACGTCCGTTCGGAGCCGCCATCAGACCACGCATACCGGCAAGCTGTGAGAAGTTTGAGATGTTACCACGGGCTCCAGAGTCCATCATCATAACGATTGGGTTCTTAGGATCTTGGTTGGCAATCAAACGTTTCTCTAGTTTTTCACGGGCAGCACGCCATTCAGCTGTAACAGCATTGTAACGCTCGTCGTCTGTGATCATACCACGACGGAATTGTTTTGTGATTTGTTCTACACGTTTGTGTGATTCTTCAATGATTTCAGCCTTGTCATCAACGACTGGGATATCGGCAATACCCACTGTCAATCCTGCAAGAGTTGAGTGGTGGTAACCGAGGTTCTTCATGCGGTCAAGTAGGGCAGAAGTTTCTGTCGTACGGAAACGTTTGAAGATTTCAGCGATGATATTTCCAAGGTTTTTCTTCTTGAATGGAGGGTTGAGTTCAAGTTTGCTGATCGCTTCCTTGATGTCTCCACCAAGTGGCAAGAAGTATTTAGAAGGAACGCCTTCTGTCAAGTTGGCATTGTTTGGTTCTTGCAAGTATGGTAGACCCTCTGGCATGATGTCGTTGAAGAGGATTTTACCAACTGTTGTAAGCAAGACCTTATGTTTTTGCTCTTCTGTCCATGGTTTGTTAAGACTGTCTGTTGCGATACCAACACGTGAGTGGAGGTGAACATAACCATTACGGTAAGCCATAACCGCTTCGTCACGGTCTTTGAAGACCATTCCTTCACCTTCACGACCAGCTTCTTCCATAGTCAAGTAGTAGTTACCCAAAACCATGTCCTGAGATGGAGTAACAACTGGTTTACCATCTTTCGGGTTCAAGATATGCTCAGCAGCCAGCATCAAGATACGAGCTTCTGCTTGGGCTTCTTCTGAAAGCGGTACGTGGATGGCCATTTGGTCCCCGTCAAAGTCGGCATTGTAGGCCTCACAGACAAGTGGGTGTAAGCGAAGGGCCTTACCATCAATCAAGACTGGCTCGAAGGCTTGGATACCCAAACGGTGAAGGGTCGGTGCGCGGTTCAAAAGCACTGGGTGTTCTTTGATTACTTCTTCAAGAATATCCCAGATACGCTCATCTCCGCGTTCTACCAAGCGTTTAGCTGCTTTGACGTTTTGTACGATATCACGGGCAACAATTTCACGCATCACGAATGGTTTAAAGAGCTCGATCGCCATTTCACGTGGCACACCACATTGGTACATCTTAAGAGTTGGACCAACAGCGATAACGGAACGTCCTGAGAAGTCAACACGTTTACCGAGCAAGTTTTGACGGAAGCGTCCTTGTTTACCTTTAAGCATGTGACTCAATGATTTAAGCGGACGGCTACCTGGCCCTGTGATTGGACGACCACGACGTCCATTGTCAATCAAAGCGTCAACTGCTTCTTGAAGCATACGCTTCTCATTTTGAACGATAATACCTGGTGCATTCAACTCAAGCAAACGAGCCAAACGGTTGTTACGGTTGATAACACGGCGGTAGAGGTCATTCAAGTCAGATGAGGCAAAACGGCCACCATCCAACTGCAACATTGGACGAAGATCTGGTGGAATAACCGGAAGGATGTTAAGAATCATCCATTCAGGTTTGTTTCCAGACTTGTAAAAGGCATCCAAAACATCCAAACGACGGATGGCTTTGACACGTTTTTGTCCAGTCGCTGTTTTCAACTCTTCTTTGAGTTCAGCAATTTCTTTTTCAAGATCTACTTGTTTCAATAAGTCTTGGATGGCTTCGGCACCCATTTTGGCAACGAATGATCCATAACCATACTCACGCAATCGCTCACGGTATTCGCGCTCTGTCATGATAGACTTGTGCTCAAGTGGTGTATCCTTAGGATCAATCACCACATAAGCCGCAAAGTAAATAACTTCCTCGAGGGCACGAGGGCTCATATCAAGGGTCAAGCCCATACGGCTTGGAATTCCCTTGAAGTACCAGATATGAGATACAGGAGCTTTCAACTCGATGTGCCCCATGCGCTCACGACGAACTTTCGTACGCGTTACTTCAACCCCACAGCGGTCACAAACAATTCCTCTGTAACGAATGCGTTTGTACTTCCCACAAGCACATTCCCAGTCTTTTGTAGGACCAAAGATAACTTCATCAAAGAGTCCCTCACGTTCTGGTTTCAAGGTACGGTAATTGATTGTTTCAGGTTTTTTGACTTCTCCATAAGACCATGAACGGACTTTACTTGGAGAAGCTAGGGTGATTTGCATACTTTTAAAACGATTTACATCAACCACTATTTCTTCCCTTTCTATTCTAAGTGAACTGCTTATTCTTGTTCAGCAGCTTCTTCTGTTGCTTCCGCTTTCGTTGCTTTCTCAGCTTCTTCAGCTTCAAAGGCTGCTTTAGCCTCTTGTGCTGCTTTTTCGCGGGCTTTTTCAAGGTCATCTACGTGGATGACATCTTCGTCCATTCCTTCATCCAAGTCACGAAGTTCCACTTCTTGGTCATCTTCGTCAAGGACACGCATGTCAAGACCAAGAGATTGCAATTCTTTGACAAGAACTCGGAAGGATTCTGGAACACCTGGTTTTGGAATTGGTTTTCCTTTTGTAATAGCTTCATAAGCTTTCAAACGTCCGTTAATATCGTCAGACTTGTAAGTCAAGATTTCTTGAAGGACATTTGAGGCACCGTAGGCTTCAAGAGCCCAAACCTCCATCTCACCGAAACGTTGTCCACCAAACTGAGCTTTACCTCCGAGTGGTTGTTGGGTAACGGTTGAGTAAGGTCCGACTGAACGCGCGTGCAATTTATCATCAACCATGTGGTGGAGTTTGATCATGTACATGACTCCGACAGAAACACGGTTATCAAATGGTTCACCCGTACGTCCATCGTAAAGGATCGTTTTGGCATCGCTATCCATACCAGCTTCTTTAACAGTTGACCAAAGGTCTTCAGAACTTGCTCCGTCAAAGACTGGTGTTGCGATGTGGATACCAAGAGTACGAGCCGCCATACCAAGGTGGAGCTCCATAACCTGACCGATATTCATACGTGATGGCACCCCAAGTGGGTTCAACATGATGTCGACTGGAGTTCCGTCTGGAAGGTAAGGCATGTCTTCTACAGGAACGATACGAGAGACAACCCCTTTGTTTCCGTGACGTCCGGCCATCTTATCTCCGACCTTAATCTTACGTTTTTGAGCGATGTAGACGCGAACCAGCATATTAACACCTGATTGCAATTCATCTCCATTTGCACGTGTAAAGATCTTAACATCACGAACGACACCATCGGCACCGTGTGGTACACGAAGAGAAGTATCACGCACTTCACGAGATTTATCTCCGAAGATAGCGTGCAAGAGACGTTCTTCAGCTGAAAGGTCTTTCTCACCCTTAGGTGTTACTTTACCTACAAGGATATCGCCTTCTTTAACCTCAGCACCGATACGGATAATACCCATTTCGTCAAGGTCTTTAAGGGCATCTTCACCAACGTTTGGAATTTCGCGAGTGATTTCTTCAGGCCCAAGCTTTGTATCGCGCGTTTCTGATTCGTATTCTTCAAGGTGGACAGATGTATAGACATCGTCTTTAACCAAGCGTTCGCTCATGATAACGGCATCCTCGAAGTTGTAACCTTCCCAAGTCATGTAAGCAACGATTGGGTTTTGTCCAAGCGCCATTTCTCCATTTTCCATAGAAGGTCCGTCAGCTATGAAATCGCCTTTTTCAACGACATCCCCAACTTTAACAAGCGTACGTTGGTTGTAGGCAGTACCTGAGTTTGAACGACGGAATTTTTGGATGTGGTAAACGTCCAATGAACCATCTTCACGACGAACTTCTACCTTGTCAGCATCTGCATAAGTAACTTTACCGTCATACTGAGCAATCACAGCAGCTCCTGAATCGTGGGCTGCTTGGTATTCCATACCAGTACCAACGTAAGGTGCTTTAGGATTAATCAATGGCACAGCCTGACGTTGCATGTTGGCTCCCATGAGGGCACGGTTGGAGTCATCGTTTTCCAAGAAAGGAATACATGCTGTCGCAACGGCAACTACCTGTTTTGGTGATACGTCCATGTAGTCAACAACATTAGCTGGATACTCTTGGTTGACCCCTTGGTGACGTCCCATGACAACTTTCTCAGCAAATGTTCCATCTTCATTCAGACGAGAATTAGCCTGTGCTACAGTAAATTCATCTTCTTCATCAGCTGTCAACCAAACGATTTCATTTGTGACAACACCTGTTTCACGGTCAACCTTACGGTATGGTGTTTGAACAAAACCATATTTGTTCAAGTGTCCGTAAGATGACAAGTTGTTAATCAAACCGATGTTAGGTCCTTCAGGTGTCTCGATTGGACACATACGACCGTAGTGAGTGTAGTGCACGTCACGGACTTCATATCCAGCGCGGTCACGTGTCAAACCACCAGGCCCTAAGGCTGACAAACGGCGTTTGTGAGACAACTCAGAAAGCGGGTTGTGTTGGTCCATGAACTGTGACAACTGTGATGAACCAAAGAATTCTTTAACTGCAGCTGTTACAGGACGGATGTTGATGATTTGTTGTGGTGTCAAGACTTCATTGTCCTGAACAGACATACGTTCGCGGACATTACGTTCCATACGAGAAAGTCCAAGACGTACTTGGTTGGCAAGCAATTCACCAACCGCACGGATACGACGGTTTCCAAGATGGTCGATATCATCTACACGACCAAGTCCTTCAGCCAAGTTGAGGAAGTAGCTCATCTCAGCAAGGATATCTGCAGGAGTGACGATACGGACCTTGTCATCTGGATTGGCATTACCAATGATAGTGACAACACGGTCTGGGTCAGTTGGGGCAACAACCTTGAATTTTTGAAGAACAACTGGCTCAGTCACAACCGCTGCATCATTTGGAATGTAGACAATCTTGTTCAAATCGCCATCCAAATGGCTTTCAATGCTTTCAATCACGCTACGAGTCATGATTGTTCCAGCTTCTACCAAGATTTCTCCTGTTTCAGGGTCTACCAATGGCTCAGCAATAGTTTGGTTAAGTAAACGTGTTTTAACATTGAGTTTTTTATTGATTTTGTAACGACCGACAGCTGCCAAGTCATAACGACGTGGGTCAAAGAAACGAGCTACAAGCAAGCTACGTGAGCTTTCAGCAGTCTTAGGCTCACCTGGACGAAGACGTTCGTAAATTTCTTTCAAGGCTTCGTCGGTACGAGAGTCCATTGGATTCTTGTGGATATCTTTTTCAACAGTGTTGCGAACCAATTCGCTGTCACCAAAGATATCAAAGATTTCATCATCACCTGAGAAACCAAGAGCACGAACCAAGGTTGTAAATGGAATCTTACGAGTACGGTCGATACGAGTGTAGGCGATATCTTTTGAGTCGCTTTCAAGTTCCAACCAAGCTCCACGGTTAGGGATAACAGTTGAACCGTATCCCACTTTACCGTTTTTATCAACTTTATCGTTAAAGTAAACACCTGGTGAGCGGACCAACTGAGATACGATGATACGTTCACCACCATTGATGATGAAAGTACCCATTTCTGTCATGATTGGGAAATCACCAAAGAAAACTTCTTGGGTCTTGATTTCGCCTGTTTCTTTATTAATCAAGCGGAAGGTTACAAAAATTGGTGCTGAGTAACTAGCATCGTGGATACGAGCCTCTTCTAGCGTGTATTTGGGTTCCTTGATTTCATATCCAACAAATTCCAACTCCATTGTGTCTGTGAAGTTTGAAATTGGCAATACATCTTCAAATACTTCCTTAAGACCGTGGTCTAGGAAAGCTTTGAATGAGTCAGTTTGAATTTCAATCAAATTTGGTAAGTCAAGAACTTCTTTGATTCTTGAAAAACTACGACGGGTACGATGTTTCCCGTATTGAACGTCATGTCCTGCCAAGATGATTCTCCTTTGTAAATAAGTTCCAAGCCTTGTCAATCAGGCTTTTCTAATCGTCATATGGTTTTAAAAACCCCTATCACCGTGTCCTCTTGATAAATTTTCAGAATCTTTAAGTCTTTGTTACAAGTACTCAAAATCCTGAAAAAAAGCACAAAAAGAGCAGCTAAATCTGACTTTTTCAGAAGATTTAACTGCTGTGAGCCTTGTCTGGACAATATTTCAGACAAAACCTACGACAAATGATTACTTACATTATACCCTATTTAGCTAGATTTTTCAAGGGGATTAACGATTTTTTGACAAAATCTTTTCCTATAAAAAATTAAATTCAACTTTCACTTTCCAAACTTCATTTTTAGTTTAATTACTCAATACAAAATATAGTAAATTACGATTTTCTTATTTTATCTTAGGCTGTTTTTCTTGACTTTACTAGGTTTTTATTTTAATATATATGTATAAATATATAGGGAGATTTATGATGAATATCTTGCTTTCTAAGACTGAACAAGATTTGCTATTCTTACTAGAAGAATTAACCAAACACCATGATTGGATAGAAATTCCAGACTTGGCTAAGAAGATGAATTTTTCAATAGAAGAATTGCAAGAACACCTTTTTAAGCTTGAACAATTATTTCCAAACCTCCTGCTTCAATCAAGCAAAAAAGGCATTCAATTGCAGTTTGACTTCCAAAACACCTTAGATCCCAGGATTGCGATTCTTAAACAATCTGAAACCTATTCTTTTTTGAACCAGTTATTTTTCAAAGAGGGGCAATCGCTTGAGCAAATATGTCAAGAACTTGTGATGAGTTGCGAACGAGTTCAGGAAATCATCCAACATCTAAATACTAAACTTCCACAACATTATGGCATCAGTATCCAACTTTCCCCTTTAGTCATGGAGGGAGAAGAAGAGGGCATTCGTGCCTTTTATCTAGACTACTTTAGCCAAAGTTACGACTTTCTTGATTGGCCCTTCCCTTCTATTTCTGAAGAATCACTCACTCACTTGATTCAGCTATTTTTGGACGCCCAACAAGTTTCACCCAACCTCAGCGGTCTACGGCAAATCAAATGTACCCTGGCTATCAATCTAGAGCGTTTTAACAAGAATCATTTCATTGAAAATCCTAGTCCGCTCTTAACCAGTCATTACAGCTCCCTCATGCAGATTCCCCAGTTTGAACAAGATATCAAAAAGCTAGCTAAAAAGCTCCATTTTGAAGCTACAAAGGAAACACTAGAACAGCTATTTTCAAACCCAGTAAAGTCTCCTCAAATCACAAACAATCCTAACAATGGAGCACTGGGTAATATTCATCATATCCAAAAATCTTACCGTTTATTGAGCCAAATCCTAGAAGAACTAGCTAAAGAATTTCACCTACAGATTGAAAATCGCGAGGAATTGATTTGGCTCCTCCACTACACTGCCCAATCTGATTTCTTTCATTTACTCAGTAACCAGTCTCTCGACAGACAGAAATCCCAAATTTTAAGCAGTTATCAAGTAGAATTTCCAAAACTATTTGAAGTAAGTCAACACAAATTCCAATCTTACCTTACTGAAATGGGGCTAGAAAATCACCCAAGTAAGCTACAAGAACTTGTCTACACCTTTTCTATCCAAGGGCAACGAATTTTAGTCCAATTACTTCAAAAACTTCCCAAAATACGTGTTTTAGTCATTAGTCATTTGGATAGTCATCACGCACAAAACCTTATCGACACCCTTGCTCACTACGGCAATAATCTCTATCTCTTTGATTCTTGGGAAGAATCTACGATTTCTTTCTCAATTCTCAATCAAATTCCTCACGATATTATTATCACTACCTTTCCTGTCACCAACTCTCCTAAACCACTTATCTACAATCGTAACTTCTCTACTTCAGAATTATTTCATCACCTTCACCTTCTTGATTCTCAAATTCATAAAGAAAGACTGGCTTAATCGTAACAAAATTTGTTGCGATTTTTTCTTTTATTTTAATTTTAGGAAAACGCTTGCATCTTATTTTACTAAGTGCTATACTGATGATAGAAATTTATTGATTGGAGAATCATTATGAGAAAAATACCATCTCAAACTGAGAAAAAAATGGTTTACAGCATCCGTTCCCTCAAAAATGGAACTGGTTCTGTCCTTATTGGAGCAAGCCTTATTCTGCTTGCCATGGCTACACCAACTATCTCAGCCAACGAAAATACACCAACCACTAACGAACCCAGCAACAGAAATACGACCTCCCTTACTCAACCTCTTACTGATGCAACAAACATCGCTGGCAAGAACGAAAGCGATTTTTCTTCACCCGATAGTGCAAACGCTTCCCTAAAGAAAACAGAAGAAAAACCTGCAACAGAGCCAACTACTCCTGCTGCAACTCCCGCCGATTCAGCCCCACAAACCGGACAAGATCGTTCAAGTGAACCAACTACTTCTACGAGTCCAGTAACGACTGAAACTAAGGCAGAAGAACCAATAGAAGACAACTACTTCCGTATCCATGTCAAAAAGCTTCCTGAAGAAAACAAGGATGCTCAAGGACTATGGACTTGGGACGATGTTGAAAAACCATCTGAAAACTGGCCTAACGGAGCCTTGTCCTTTAAGGATGCCAAAAAAGATGACTATGGCTACTACCTAGATGTCAAATTAAAGGGAGAACAAGCCAAGAAAATTAGCTTCCTCATCAATAATACAGCTGGGAAAAATCTAACCGGCGATAAATCAGTAGAAAAACTGGCACCAAAGATGAATGAGGCTTGGTTGGACCAAGATAACAAGGTTTTCTCTTACGAACCACAGCCTGCAGGAACTATTCGTGTCAACTACTACCGCACAGATGGCAACTATGACAAGAAGTCTCTCTGGTACTGGGGAGATGTGAAAGAGCCAAGTAGTGGTGAATGGCCTAATGGAACAGACTTTACGGCTACAGGCAAATATGGTCGCTATATCGATATTCCACTCAAAGATGCAGCTAAAGACCTTGGATTTTTATTACTAGACAGAAACAAACAAGGAGACGATGTGAAAATCCGTAAAGAAGATTATAAGTTCACAGATTTAAAAAATCATAGCCAAATTTTCCTAAAAGACGATGATGAATCGATTTACACAAATCCATACTATGTCCATGATATCCGTATGACAGGAGCCCAACACGTAGGCACTTCTAGCATTGAGAGTAGTTTTTCAACACTTGTCGGTGCTAAAAAAGAGGATATCCTCAAACACTCTAACATCACTAATCACCTAGGAAACAAGGTAACTATCACCGATGTTGCAATCGATGAAGCTGGTAAGAAAGTGACCTACAGTGGAGATTTCTCGGACACAAAACATCCTTATACCGTGAGCTACAACGCTGACCAATTCACTACCAAAACAAGCTGGCGTCTGAAAGATGAGACTTACAGTTATGATGGCAAACTTGGAGCTGACCTAAAAGAAGAAGGAAAACAAGTTGATTTAACCCTTTGGTCACCAAGTGCTGACAAGGTTTCTGTCGTTGTCTACGACAAGAATAACCCTGAAAAAGTGGTTGGAACTGTCGCTCTTGAAAAAGGGGAAAGAGGAACTTGGAAACAAACTCTAGATAGCACAAACAAACTCGGAATCACAGATTTCACTGGATACTATTATCAATACCAAATCGAACGTCAAGGTAAAACTGTTCTTGCACTCGATCCTTACGCTAAGTCCCTCGCTGCTTGGAATAGTGACGATGCTAAGATTGACGATGCCCATAAAGTGGCTAAAGCCGCCTTTGTAGATCCAGCTAAACTAGGACCTCAAGACTTGACTTATGGTAAGATTCACAACTTCAAGACTCGTGAAGACGCCGTTATCTACGAAGCTCATGTGCGTGACTTCACTTCAGATCCTGCCATTGCAAAAGACTTGACCAAACCATTTGGTACCTTTGAAGCCTTCATTGAAAAACTAGACTATCTCAAAGACTTAGGTGTGACCCACATCCAGCTCCTTCCAGTCTTGTCTTACTACTTTGTCAATGAATTGAAAAACCATGAACGCTTGTCTGACTATGCTTCAAGCAACAGCAACTATAACTGGGGATATGATCCTCAAAACTACTTCTCCTTGACTGGTATGTATTCAAGCGATCCTAAAAATCCAGAAAAACGAATCGCAGAATTTAAAAACCTCATCAACGAGATCCACAAACGTGGTATGGGAGCTATCCTAGATGTAGTGTATAATCATACAGCCAAGGTCGATATCTTTGAAGATTTAGAGCCAAACTACTACCACTTTATGGATGCTGATGGGACACCTCGAACTAGCTTTGGTGGTGGACGTTTGGGAACAACCCATCATATGACCAAACGACTCCTAGTTGACTCTATCAAATATCTAGTTGATACCTACAAAGTGGATGGATTCCGTTTCGATATGATGGGAGACCATGATGCCGCTTCTATCGAGGAAGCGTACAAGGCCGCACGCGCCCTCAATCCACACTTAATCATGCTTGGTGAAGGTTGGAGAACCTATGCAGGTGATGAGAACATGCCTACTAAAGCTGCTGACCAAGATTGGATGAAACATACCGATACAGTCGCTGTCTTTTCAGATGACATTCGTAACAACCTCAAGTCTGGTTATCCAAACGAAGGTCAACCTGCCTTTATCACAGGTGGCAAACGAGATATCAACACTATCTTCAAAAATCTGATTGCACAACCAACCAACTTTGAAGCAGATAGCCCTGGTGATGTGATTCAATACATCGCGGCCCATGATAACTTGACCCTCTTTGACATCATCGCTCAGTCTATCAAAAAAGACCCAAGCAAGGCTGATAACTATGCTGAGATTCATCGTCGTTTGCGACTTGGAAATCTCATGGTCTTAACCGCTCAAGGAACTCCGTTTATCCACTCTGGTCAGGAATATGGTCGTACCAAACAATTCCGTGACCCAGCCTACAAAACTCCAGTAGCAGAAGACAAGGTTCCAAATAAATCTCACTTGTTGCGTGATAAGGACGGCAATCCGTTTGACTATCCTTACTTCATCCATGACTCTTACGATTCGAGTGATGCTATTAACAAGTTTGACTGGACTAAGGCTACAGATGGAAAAGCTTTCCCTGAAAATGTCAAAAGCCGTGACTATATGAAAGGGTTGATTGCCCTTCGTCAATCTACAGATGCCTTCCGACTTAAGAGCCTCCAAGATATCAAAGACCGTGTCCACCTCATCACTGTCCCAGGTCAAAATGGCGTGGCAAAAGAGGATGTAGTGATTGGCTATCAAATCACTGCTCCAAATGGGGATATCTACGCAGTCTTTGTCAATGCGGACGAAAAAGCTCGCGAATTTAACTTGGGAACAGCCTTTGCCCACCTCAGAAATGCTGAAGTTTTGGCAGATGAAAACCAAGCAGGACCAGTAGGAATCGCCAACCCGAAAGGACTTGAATGGACTGAAAAAGGCTTGAAATTAAATGCCCTTACAGCTACTGTTCTTCGAATCTCTCAAGGCGGCGCCATCGTTGCCCCAGCTATGGAAGAAAAGCCAGAATTTGACCTTTCCAGCTTAAAACAAGAACAAGGGCAAAATAATGGCCAAGGTACTATTTCAAACCGAGTGGTCAAACCTGAACATCAAGATCCAGCTCCACAAGTTAGACCTGACTCTACTAAACCAGATTCTCCTAAACCAGATGCAAAAGTAGCTGATGCAGAAGATAAACCTAGCCAAGCTACAACTGATTCACAAACCACACAAACTTCACAACCAGCGCAAGAAGCACAACCATCATCTGTAAGTGAAGCTGTTCAAAATGAATCAGTAGAAAATCCTAGCAAGGAAAATATACCTGCGCCTCTAGCTAAACAAGCTGAACTTCCAAATACAGGAACCAAAAACGATAACAAACTCCTATTCGCAGGAATCAGCCTCCTTGCCCTTCTCGGTCTCGGATTCTTACTAAAAAACAAAAAAGAGAATTAAACTAGCCCTCCTATAGAAAAATCCTCCGAGCATTAATGCTCGGGGGATTGATTTTTGTACAATATTTGTTATCCTAATGAACTTTATTAATTTTTTTATTAAGCCTCTTTCATGGCAAAATAAGCCCGTACTTTGGGTGCAACTTGTGTACCGAAGAGTTCAATAGCTCTCAGAACCTGATTATGTGGCATAGAACCAAGCGGTAGATGGAGCATGAAGCGGTCCAAACCTAAATCCTCTATCATGCGAATCAATTTTTCTGCCACCTGTTCTGGATTGCCTACAAACATAGCACCATTTGGTCCGACCTGTTCAAGGTATTGTTCATAACGCAATTCCTGCCAGTGCGGACGGTCTTTGGAAATAGCATCCACCACTTGCTTGGTTGGATGGAAATAATCTTTCACCGCCTGCTCGCCATCTTCAACAATCCATCCCCAAGAATGAGCTCCAACCTTTAGTTCATGACTGGCATGACCCGCTTCACTACCAATCTCACGATAAGCCTGAATCAACTTTTTAAAATAACGAGGGTTACCACCAATAATAGCATAGACAATCGGTAGGCCTGCCTGAGCAATCTTCACTGTTGATTCGACATGACCACCTGTCGCTATCCACAAGGGTAATTTGTCCTGAACTGGACGAGGATAGACTTCTTTGCCAGAGATTGTTTGAGTCAATCGCCCTTGCCAGTCTAGCCTTGTCTTTTCATTGACTAACTGGAGCAAGCCTAATTTCTCATCAAAAAGGGCTTCGTAGTCTTTCAAATCATATCCAAACAAGGGAAAAGATTCCGTGAAAGAACCCCTTCCGGCCATAATCTCCGCACGTCCATTTGACAAAGCATCGATAGTGGCATACTGTTGGAACAAACGAATCGGATCCATACTTGAGAGAATGCTGACTGCACTGGTCAAACGGATTTTCTTGGTATTGATTGCCCCAGCTGCCAGGACGATCTCTGGGGCTGATACCGCAAAATCCGCTCGATGGTGCTCACCAATTCCATACACATCCAAACCAACCTTGTCAGCCAGATCAATCTCCGCCAGCAACTGGCGAATTCGTTCAGCATGACTGTAAGTCTGCCCAGTCCTTTCAAGCGCCGTTGTTTCTCCAAATGTTGAAATTCCCAATTCTACCATTGTGATTCTCCTTGTCTACCTCTGTCCTTCAATTTGAAAAATTATTCTAACACGAATCTTGAGTACAAGCAACCGATTTGCTCACAAGAAAAAGCCTAGATACCTAGACTTTTTTAGTTTATTCTACCGTTACTGACTTAGCAAGGTTACGTGGTTTGTCCACATCAAGTCCACGGTGGAGTGTTGCGAAGTAAGCGACTAATTGCGTTGGCACGACCATTGAAATTGGTGAAAGGTAAGGGTGGACGGTCGTAAGAACGATGTCGTCTGTATCTTTGGCAACATTTTCTTCTGCAATAGTGAGGACTTTGGCACCACGGGCTGCCACCTCTTGGATATTTCCGCGAGTGTGGTTGGCAAGAACTGGATCTGACAAGAGGGCCAAGACAGGCGTTCCTTCTTCAATCAAGGCAATGGTTCCGTGCTTAAGTTCTCCTGCTGCAAAGCCTTCACACTGAATGTAAGAAATCTCTTTGAGTTTGAGACTTGCTTCCATGGCTACATAGTAATCTTGACCACGCCCGATGTAAAAGGCATTACGAGTTGTTTCAAGAAGCTCACGAACCTTGGCTTCGATGGTTTCTTTCTCTGAAAGAATTGATTCGATAGACTGAGCTACGATTGACAACTCATGAACCAGGTCAAAGTCTTTCGCTTTGGCATTTCCATTTGCTTCTCCGACTGCTTTTGCAAGGAAGGCAAGGGCTGCAATTTGCGCTGTATAGGCCTTGGTTGATGCCACGGCAATTTCAGGACCTGCGTGAAGGAGCATGGTATGGTTGGCTTCACGTGAAAGGGTTGAACCTGGGACATTTGTCACTGTCAAGCTTGGGATTCCCATTTCATTAGCCTTAACCAAAACCTGACGACTATCCGCTGTTTCACCAGACTGGCTGATAAAGATGAAAAGTGGTTTCTTGCTGAGAAGTGGCATACCGTAGCCCCACTCAGAAGAGATTCCAAGTTCAACTGGTGTATCCGTCAATTCTTCCAACATCTTCTTCGAAGCAAATCCTGCGTGGTAAGATGTTCCAGCTGCAAGGATGTAAATACGGTCTGCGTCTTGAACAGCCTTGATAATAGCTGGATCTACGACAATTTGACCAGCCTCATCTGTGTAGGCTTGGATGAGTTTACGCATGACCGTTGGTTGCTCGTCGATTTCCTTGAGCATGTAGTAAGGATAAGTTCCCTTACCGATATCTGACAAGTCAAGTTCAGCAGTATAGCTAGCACGCTCACGACTATTGCCATCATAGTCTTGAACTTCCACACTATCAGCCTTAACGATAACCAACTCTTGGTCATGGATTTCCATGTATTGGTTGGTTTCACGAATCATAGCCATAGCGTCTGAGCAGACCATGTTATAGCCTTGTCCAAGACCAATCAAAAGTGGTGATTTATTCTTAGCCACGTAGATAACTTCAGGATCTTGTGAATCTACCAAGGCAAAGGCATAAGAACCACGGATGATGTGAAGAGCTTTTTTGAAAGCTTCAAGAACTGACAAGCCATCTTCTTCCACAAATTTTCCAATCAAGTGAACAGCGATTTCAGTATCTGTTTGTCCCTTAAAGTGGTGCCCAGCAAGGTATTCTTCCTTAATTTCAAGGTAGTTCTCAATCACCCCATTGTGAACCAAGACAAAACGTTCTGTCTCAGAGCGGTGTGGGTGAGCATTGTCCTCAGTTGGTTTCCCATGAGTTGCCCAACGAGTATGTCCGATACCAGTCGTTCCCTCAACACCAGCTGTCTTAGCAGATAATTCTGCGATACGGCCTACAGCCTTGACTAGATGGTTCTCAGCACCACCTAGGACAAAAATTCCCGCAGAATCATAGCCACGGTATTCGAGCTTTTCAAGCCCTTGAATCAAAATATCAGTTGCATTTGTGTTTCCAACAACACCAACAATTCCACACATAGTATATACGACACAGGCAAGCTGTGCTTTCTCCTTAAAATTGGTATAGTCTAATTCCTCTGTTACGGAATCAGCAAAAACAGTATATACTTGTTTCTTTAACTTGTCAAGAGTAAAAATTGGTATAGTTCAAATCAACTTCATAAAATAAAAAACTCTGACCAATTAGGATAATCAGTCAGAGTCCTTTTTAAAATCCATTATTGTCGCTTAATTCCTTGAACCAGTGCCCTGATTTTTTCAGACGACGTTCTTGCGTTTCCAAGTCTAATTCGACCAAACCATAGCGATTTTTATAGCTATTGAGCCATGACCAACAATCGATAAAGGTCCAAATCAAGTATCCCTTACAATTGGCTCCATCTTCAATGGCACGATGAAGTTCACGAAGATGAACTTGTACAAAGTCAATACGATAATCATCTTGAATCATTCCATCTTGACGGAATTTTTCTTCCCCCTCAACACCCATACCATTCTCTGTCAACATCCACTCAATATTGCCATAATTTTCCTTAATATTTTGGGCAATGTCATAAATCCCTTGCTCATAAATCTCCCAGCCACGGTGAGGATTGATTTTACGTCCAGGCATCACATAAGGCTCGTAAAAATGTTCTGGTAAGAGTGGACTCTCTGGATTCTTAGCAAATCGAGGCGCCATAACACGCAAAGGTTGATAGTAGTTGACACCGAGGAAGTCCACCGTATTATTACGAATGAATTCCAACTCTTCCTCCGTAGTATCAGGTAAGAGGCCGTGTTCATGCAAGATTTCTACCAACTCCTGTGGATAAGTCCCCAAAACAGACGGATCTAAGAAAGATTGGGCCTGAAAAAGGTCCGCAATATGAGCAGCCTTGACATCGGCAGGATGCTGGCTACGTGGATAAGCCGGTGTCAAGTTGAGGACAATCCCAATTTTGGAATTAGGCAAGAGTTCATGACAAGCCTTAACCGCCCGACTGCTAGCCAATTGTGTATGATAAGCTACTTTAACGGCTGCCTCTGCATCCACCTTATGTGGATAATGGGCATCGTAAAAATAGCCAAATTCCACTGGAACGATTGGCTCGTTAAAGGTAATCCATTGATCCACTAAATCTCCATAAATCTCAAAACAAAAACGAGCATAGTCTTCATAGGCTGAAACAGTCGCCTTATTTTCCCAACCATCACCATCCTCTTGAAGGGCAAAAGGCAAATCAAAATGATAAAGATTGACTAAAAGACGAATCCCCTTAGCCTTAATAGCCTCAAAAACCTTACGATAGAAATCCACACCTTGAGCATTGACTTTTCCACGCCCTTGTGGAAAAATCCGTGACCACTGAATAGAAGTCCGAAAGGCCGTATGACCAGTCTCTAACAGTAGCTCAATATCCTTTTCCCAGTTTTCATAAAAGGTTGATGTTTTATCTGGACCAATCCCATTATAGTAACGATTTGGCTCCACTTGGTACCAATAATCCCAGAGATTATCTCCCTTACCGTCACCAGCTACACGTCCTTCTGTTTGTGGTCCAGAAGTAGAGGATCCCCAGACAAAATCCTTTGGAAATCTTAGCATACATTTACCTCTTTATCTACTCATTTTTCCCATTATACAGAAAAAACAAGGTAAAAACTAGTTACATTTTTTCCTTGTTTTTCTTCTGATTATAGTTTTTATTTCTTGCTGAGAATTTCAAGCGTTTCAAGCACGTTATCTGCATGAACTTCGATAGTATCACCAGTCGCTTTAATCTTAACTTCTACGATGCCATCGGCCGCTTTCTTCCCAACAGTGATACGGATTGGCAATCCAATCAAGTCGCTATCACTGAATTTGACTCCGACACGTTCGTTACGGTCATCTGTCAAGACTTCGTAACCAGCTCCCATCAAGCTTGCTTCAAGCTTTTCTGTCAAGGCTTGCGCTTCTTCATCCTTGACATTGACAGTAATCAAGTGCACATCAAATGGTGCCAATTCTTTAGGGAAGTTGATTCCCCAAGCATAACGGTATTCACCTTTTGGCGTTTTGTTAACAAAGAGGCGAGCGTGTTGCTCCATCACTGCTGAAAGGAGACGGCTGACACCAATACCATAACATCCCATGATAATTGGCACAGCACGACCATTTTCATCCAAAACATCTGCCCCCATGCTTGCCGAATAGCGAGTACCGAGTTTGAAGATGTGACCAATTTCGATACCACGCGCAAAGTTAAGGACACCTTGTCCGTCTGGAGAAATTTCACCCTCACGAACTTCACGGATATCCACATATTCTGCAGTAAAATCACGACCTGGGTTCACACCAGTCAAGTGGTAGCCATCTTCGTTAGCACCGACAACTGCATTGCGAACATCTTGCACTTTACGATCTGCAATAATTTTAATATTCTCTGGCAAAGCAACTGGGCCAAGTGAACCAAATCCTGCTTGAACAACATTTGCCACTTCTTCTTCACTTGCAACGTCAAAGAAATCTGCTCCCAAGTGGTTTTTCAACTTAACTTCATTGAGTTGGTCATTTCCAACTAGAAGGGCTACAACAAGCTCACCATCTGCCATGTAGAAGAGGGTTTTAATTGTTTGTTCTTCTGGAACATTGAGGAAGGCTGCAACTTCATCGATTGATTTAACATCTGGCGTTGCAACACGAGTTACTTCTTCTTCAGCGACAACACGGTTGCTTGGTTTGTACTCGTTTGTTGCCATTTCCAAGTTAGCCGCATAGCTAGACTCACTTGAGTAAGCAATGGTATCCTCACCAGAAACCATCCATTTAAGCAATTCTGCCTTGATTTCTTCTTGCACTTCTGCAGGAATCTCATCAAATGAAGCAACTGACTTGTCCAAGACGACCCAGCGGTCAAGGTCTGTACGAGCAGGTGTAATGGCCATAAATTCTTGGCTGTCCTTACCACCCATAGCTCCACCGTCACCAATAATTGCCTTGAAATCTAAACCACTACGAGTGAAAATACGCTCATAAGCAGCCTTGTACTCATCATAAACACTGTCCAAGCTATCATAGTTAGCGTGAAAGCTGTAAGCATCCTTCATGATGAACTCACGTGTACGAAGAAGTCCATTACGTGGGCGTTTTTCATCACGATACTTAGGTTGGATTTGGTAAAGGTTGAGTGGCAATTGCTTGTAAGACTTAACAGAATCACGGACAATAGCTGTAAAGGTTTCTTCGTGAGTTGGACCTAGGATAAAGTCTGATTTTTCACGATTTTTTAGTTTGTAAAGGTCTTCACCATAAGTTTCGTAACGACCTGATTCGCGCCACAATTCTGCACTGAGGAGGGCAGGAGCCAACATCTCAACGGCACCAATCTTATCAAATTCTTGGCGCATGATATTTTTAGCTTTTTCAATCACACGATTAGCAAGTGGTAGGTAAGAATAAACACCTGCTGAGACTTGACGAACATAACCAGCTCGCAACATAAGAGCATGGCTGATAACTTGAGCATCGCTTGGCATTTCGCGAAGCGTTGGGATAGGCATTTTACTTTGTTTCATAATATTCCTCGATTATCTAAAAAAGAGTCGCATGATGTCATTCCAGGTCACAGCAATCATCAAGACAACCATGATGACCACTCCGGCCAAGGTGACATAGGTTTCAATTTCTTGTTTCAATGGTTTGCGGCGAATGGCTTCCAGGATATTGAGCACAATCTTACCACCATCCAGGGCTGGAATCGGAATAAGATTAAAAATCCCGATATTGATGGAAATCACTGCCAAGAAGTACAAGACATTCTCAATTCCATTTTTAGCAGCATCACTACTTGCCTTAAAGATGGCAACAGGTCCACCTAGCTTGTTCAAATCCGGTTGGAAAATCAGATTTTTCAGTTCTGAGAGAATTCGGAGGGCCGAGTCAGCAGCAGTTGTAAAACCACCTACAAACATAGATACAAAATCTGACTTAATCCCCGGTTGAACACCTAGAAGGTAACGGCCTTGACTTTCTTCCGGAGTAACAGTGACTTGTTTGTCACTCCCCTTTTCAGAAATAGTCACATCCAAGGTCGGGGCCGTCTTATCTTTGGTTTCTGATTCCACAGCCTGAATCAAACTTTCCCAGTTGCTAACCTCATGTGAGCCAATCTTGGTAATTTGTGCCGTTTCTGGTACTCCTACCTTAGCCAAAGCCCCTTGAGGCATAATATGGAACTGGTTGGTATCGACATCTCTGACACCACCCTGCATGAAGATTAAAATCCAGAAAACAACGACACCTAAGATAAAGTTGTTCATGGGGCCTGCAAAGTTAGTAATGAGTTTCCCCCAGATAGTCGCATTTTGATATTGAACATCTAAAGGTGCAATCCGAACCTCAGTTCCATCTGCTTCCACAACCGTTGCGTCGTGATCCACTGCAAATGTTTTTTCTTCTTCCAGAACCAGTCCTTTGATAAAGAGCTTGTCTTCAAAGTCAAATTGGGTCACCTGCATAGGAAGAGCTGTTTGATCCAATTTTTTACCTGAGAGATTGATGCGTTTAACCTTACCATCATCAGTAAGCGTCAAACTGACAGGAGTTCCTGTCTTGATTTCAGTTGTATCATCACCCCAACCGGCCATGCGAACGTAGCCTCCCAGAGGCAAGATGCGAATGGTATATGCAGTTCCATCCTTGCCAATATGAGCAAAGATCTTGGGTCCCATGCCAATGGCAAATTCACGCACTAGAATCCCTGATTTCTTGGCAAAGTAGAAGTGTCCGAACTCGTGCACCACTACAATAATCCCAAAAACCAGAATAAAGGTTAAAATTCCGAGCATAGTATTTCCTCCGTCTTTTGATTAAAAGAGTCCAAACAAGTGCATAATTGGAAATACAAGCAACATACTATCAAAACGATCCAAAACACCACCATGTCCAGGAATAAATTTCCCAGAATCCTTGACACCAAAGTGACGCTTGATCGAACTTTCTAATAAATCACCAAATTGTCCAGCAATGCTAAAGAAAATAGCAAAGACTGACATCTTGTAAATTCCATACGGAAGAGCAACTGTACTGTCAACTATCATAAAGATAATAGTTACTAAAATCGCACCTAAAATACCACCCAAGGCACCCTCAAAGGTTTTATTTGGAGAAACTGTCGGAGCTAACTTTCGTTTACCATAGTTCATCCCAACAAGATAGGCACCACTGTCTGTCGCCCAGACGATACACAAGGCTAATAGTGCCTTATCTAACCCTGCAATTCTAGCATCTAATAGAGCATTAAAACCAAAGCCCACGTAGAAGCTCATAGCAAGAGGAAAAACAGCGTCCTCAATCGTATATGACTTGCTAAAAACAGTCGTTCCTAACATGATTGAAATCAACACACTATAGGCAACCACATTCCCATCAACTGGCAAAAAAGTCAGGTAATTCTCCAAGGGAATGGTCAAAGCAAAGGTTGCAAAGAGGGTCAAGAGGCCCTCCATCGTCATGGTCTCTAGACCTCTCATCTTCAAAAGTTCATGCATGGCTAGCATGGCTATGATTCCAATTGCTATCTGAAGCAAGAGGCCACCAATCATTAAAATTGGTAGGAAAATAGCCAGGGCAATCCCTGCAAACAAGGTTCTTTTCTGTAAATCCTGTGTCATATTTCCTCCTAAACTCCTCCAAATCGGCGATGACGACGATTGTAGGCAAGAATGGCTTCCTGCAAGGCCGCCTCGTCAAAATCAGGCCACAAGGTATCCGTAAAATAGAGCTCACTGTAGGCTCCCTGCCATGGAAGGAAATTGCTCAAGCGCAATTCTCCACTAGTCCGAATAATCAAGTCCGGATCTCGTAAGTCCTTAGGTAAATGCTGGGTGAAGAGATAATTGCCAATCAATTCCTCTGTGATGTCACCTGGGTTGATTTTGGCATCTAACACATCCTGAGAAATCAACTTAAGAGCCTGTGTAATCTCAGCACGTCCACCATAGTTGAGGGCAAAATTAAGAATTAATCCTGTGTTGTTCTTAGTCAATTCTTCAGCTTTAGTTAGAGCTTCAAAGGTTTGCTTAGGCAGGCGGTCTGTTTCCCCAATCATTTGAATCTTAACATTATTCGCATGCAATTCCGGGACATAATTATCATAAAACTCTACTGGCAAGTTCATGATAAACTTGACTTCCTGATCTGGACGGGTCCAATTTTCCGTAGAAAAAGCATAAACTGTAATAACCTTAACGCCTAGTTTGTTGGCTGCCTTGGTCACAGTTTGCAATGCTTCCATGCCCGCCTTGTGTCCAAAAACTCGCGGTTGCATACGTTTTTTAGCCCAACGGCCATTGCCATCCATGATGATGCCGATATGAGCAGGAACCTGTGTCGGAACCTCTACTTCCACATCCTTATCTTTCTTAAAAAATCCAAACATGATCTTATTCCTATTCAAAAATCTATCGTTTCATTATACCATATTTCCCTATTTTCTTCTATCACTAAGCTATTTATACTCTTCGAAAATCTCTTCAAACCACGTCAGCTCTATCTGCAACCTCAAAACAGTGTTTTGAGCAACCTGCGGCTAGCTTCCTAGTTTGCACTTTGATTTTCATTGAATATTATTCTCAGGCACCAAGCCCATTTTCCAAAAAAATAAGCCGCCTGATTGGGCGACTCTATTTTTATAGGGAGATTATTATGAAAAAGTTTTAGGAGTTTAAGTTAAGGTCTTCTTAACTTATGAACTTAGTATACACTCCCTAGCTTAAAGTTTCCTTAAGTATTTTTAAAAATCAAATTTTTCCATTTCTCCTGCCAATTTTTCTTAGATAATCGTGTTTGATAGAGCTTCATTCGGTCTTCATTTTCTATGAAATGAGGAGTTGGACGAACTTGAAAATTCAAAATATCCTCCAAACCATAAGGTGCATAGAGTTCAAAATCGGATTCTTCATTCAAGCGCAGTCCAACAGCCGTACATCGTTCTGGATACTTACTCATAGCATCACGAGAACTGGTATAGGGAGAAGTGTGAGGACTGTGCTGGTGCATATAGACCTGATTTTTCAACTCCCACTGGTACTGAGGAAAGTCCTCTCGCAGTTTTTTCTCTAGGGACAAGGTTTCCTCGTAAGAAATATCTGGATCAAAGAAAATTACATCTACATCTGTTTCACAGTCAAAAGGGGATTTGTCTGACAAGAGATTCCAGATAAAATTTCTGACAGAACCTGCTGCCAACCACGAGTCTTTTAAATCAAGGTCTCGGATGATAGTCAGAATGGTCATCACATCCGAATTTTCTCTGAAAGCTTTTAGGATTTCTTGCTCATTTTTCATTGTGTTCATAACCTAAGTGCTCATATGCCTTAGCAGTCGCCACCCGTCCAGACCGTGTCCGCATGATAAAACCTTTTTGGATCAAGTAGGGCTCATACATGTCTTCAACTGTCTCACGCTCTTCTGCTATGTTAACAGAAAGAGTTCCTAATCCGACAGGACCACCACCGTACATCTCAATCATGGTGCGAAGGATTTTCTGGTCCACATAGTCCAGACCTTCATGGTCAACATCCAGCATAGTCAAAGCCTTATCGGTAATAAGATCATCGATAACTCCATTCCCCATTATCTGGGCAAAATCGCGCACGCGCTTGAGGAGACGATTGGCAATACGAGGGGTCCCACGACTACGTAGGGCCAGCTCGGATGCTGCCTCATGAGTGATTTCCATCTCAAAAATATCTGCCGTCCGCTCAACAATTTCCGTCAAGTCATCATGGGCATAGTATTCCATATGACCTGTAATCCCAAAACGTGCTCTCAGAGGATTAGAAAGCATACCAGCCCGAGTCGTCGCACCAATCAAAGTGAAAGGTGGCAACTCCAAATGAACACTGCGACTGCCTTCACCAGCACCAATCATGATATCAATGTAAAAGTCCTCCATGGCACTATAAAGCACCTCTTCCACCGACATAGGCAAGCGATGAATCTCGTCAATAAAGAGGACATCCCCAGGCTCTAAGTCATTCAAAATCGCTACCAGATCTCCGGCTTTTTCAATGACTGGACCCGAAGTCTGCTTGAGATTGACACCTAGTTCGTTGGCAATAACAAAAGCTATGGTCGTTTTTCCCAAACCTGGAGGTCCAAATAAGAGCACATGATCCAGCGCCTCATCCCGCATTTTTGCTGCTTCGATAAATATTTGGAGCTGGTCCTTGACCTTGTCCTGCCCAATATATTCACGTAAGTACTGAGGACGGAGCGTGCGTTCTACTAACTCCTCATCCCCCATTATCTCATTATCTAAAATTCTACTCATGGCTCTATTATATCAAAAAACCAAGCCACAAACAAAAAAGCCACTGGATTGGTGCCTCCCGAGTTAAACACTTATGTGGAATAATATTCTACGGCACTGCTACACCGCCTACGAAAGGAGGTGAGATAGCCCATGATGGAATTAGTACTCAAAACTATCATCTGACCAATTGTGGTCGGTGTCATCCTTCGCTTAGTCGATAAATGGCTAAACGAGGACAAATAGTGTCAAAAAAGACCCCAAGCTTAATGTGGAAGTTAGCTTGGAGTCTTTTCTAGCCTATGATATAGAACTAATCCTTAATTCCTCTCCATTATCCTACAGTTCACAAATTTTGTCAAATGTTTATATTCTCGACTTTTCAAGCTTTAACCACTGTACAACAAAACGGTCAAGATTAAGAGAAAGTTATCGGAAAACTATTTTTAGAATAGTCCCCAAAAGCCTGAAATAGAGCAAAAAAACTCCACCTGATTGGGTGGAGTTAAGGGAGATTATTATGAAAAAGAAAAGTTTAGGATTTTATTAAATAAAGTTAGGAGGTCTTTATTTAATGACTATATGATACTAGACCATCCTTAAACTTTGCTTAAGAAAAAACAAGTTTTGTTATTTTTCTCGATTCGTCCAAGTCATTCCTATACAATCATAGGTGGATAAGACTTCAAAACCTATAGAACGATAAAATCTTACGTTTTTTTCTGTCTCTTCTGTCACCAGCTGGACTTGATAGGCATCTTTGTAATACTCTAAAGCCTCTTTCATCAAGAGACTACCAATCCCTTGACGCTGATAGATAGGTAAAACGATTAAATCCTGAACCAATACTGATGAGAATCCATCTCCAACCAAACGAATCAAGCCCACCACAGCATCGCCATCAAGCGCCACATAAATCACTAATGAATGAGATAAGGCCTGCTCCAGCATCTCTGGTTGATGGGTATAATTTGTCCAACCGACAGCCTGATAGAGATGCAAAACATCCTCTAGCTTGACAATTTCTTGCTTTCTAATGGTTATCATGTCAACACCTCTTAGAGTTCCCTCAAGCTCTTGTACTGCTGTCCATTTTTATCAAAATTTTCAGGACGCAACCATGCTTCCAAACGAGCTTTGACTTGAGGCCAGTCCTTATCAATCATAGACAACCAATCCGTATCCCTCGTACGCCCCTTATAAATGACTGCCTGACGGAAGGTTCCTTCATAGACAAATCCCAAACGTTCCGCTGCTCGTCTGGATGGCAGATTTAGGGCATCGCATTTCCACTCATAGCGACGATAGTTAAGCTCTTCAAAGACATAGCAAGCCAAGAGATACTGGGCTTCTGTCCCTATCCGTGTCCCCCTGAGTTTTGGAGAAAAAGTGACAGCTCCCACTTCTATTGCTCGGTTATTCTGATCAATTCGCATGAGGGAAAAAGTTCCCAAAGCCTTACCAGTCGCCTTGTCTATGATTGCATAGTAAAAACGGTCCTTACGAGCCAACATCTGATTTAAAAGGGTAACCAGCTCCTCCATATCTGCTACTGGCTCCTGAAAAAGGTAGGTCCACATCTCCTGAGGCGTATCAGACCCATAAACAGCTAGCAAATCCTCCGCATGCTTTTCTACCGAGAGAGCCTCTATCCTAGCATAACGCCCTTCTAAGAAATCAATAGCAGGCAATTCACCTGGTGTATAACCTTCCATTGACTCACCAATCATCTGACCATATTCATTTACTGGCATAGTATTCTCCTTGTTTCACTTATTGAATATAGTATAACATATCTCAATGAAAATTTTAGGAAACACTTGGTTTTCTATTCAATAATGCAAACTCCTCTTATAAAAATCATCCATCCACTTTATGGAGGAATAATCAAATATGGGAACGAGTGAGGTAATGCCCCTTATGCTTCTCTCTATTTTTTACTGTTTGTATTCAAATTTCTCTTGTTTTAGTGTTTGCTTTTGTAGACTGGACTACCAACCAGAACTGTGTTTTTATCTTAGTTAGGACTATTATAGTACTGTTCAGCACTATCTACAAATTCTTCAGATGTGTATCAAAAAAATTTATCGTAGCAAACCAAGAGTCTACACTTTCTTTCATTAATAAGCGCCAATATTTTCGATAACGATGATTCGGTTGATAAGCAACCGTCAACATATGCCCTGTTTCATGGTATTTTTTAAACAAAATGGATTCCCCTTTATAGTGTGAAATAATATCATCTATCGCGGATGATGCATTCCATATTTCATCAACATCACTTCCTAGTAATAATAAAGGAGAGACAATTTTACTCACATCAATCTGAGCCCTTCTATCTTCAGGAATATGTTTTCCAAAAAACTTGTTTAACAAATAATCTCCTAACTGAAATTTTTGATAAGGAAGTTCCTTTTGTAAATATGTCCAAGAAGATGAATGAGAGTTGAGTTTTCCCTTTATTCCCTCAAATATTACATTTGAGGGGGAATTGAGTGCCAAACATTGAACATCTTCCAAAATACTTTGTCCAGCCAGAACAAGCTCTGCTCCTTTAGAGCGACCATATATTCCTATTTTTGTATTATCAACTTGAGGATGATGATATAGAAAATCTTTCGCCTCCTCCAGACATTCTATTGGAATTCGTTCTAAATTTTGGGGTAATCCCTCTAAACCAAAATAAGCTATCGCAAGACAAATATAGCCTCTTGAAGATAAAAGTTGGGCAATATTCTGAGCTTTTTCAATTCTTCCCTCACTACCGCTAACAATAATCACGGCTGGCGCCCTTCTTAACTTTTCATCATAAAATAATCGACCTTGAAAATGCTTGTCATAGATATCTTGATATCTTACTCCCAGATTCATATAACGCCTTACAAAACTTTGCTCCGCGACCATATCTTTCCCCAGCCTGATTTTAATTTCAACACCAAAACAATCTCGTAATGGAATTCTATCAAGAGAACTAGGTAATCTCCTTTTCCTATTCTTCAACGGTTTCGCATTAAAGAATAATCCCATTTCTGAAACTCCTTTATAAGATCCCGAAATAGATGCTGTCTGAGAGGTATCAATCATACCGTCCTGATCAGATAAAAAAATTGCGGTTGATTTCCATATAACATCATGATCTAAAAGCAAGGGAGCATTTATACAGTAATAATCAGACAGGTACATTTCTACACAATACATTGCCCTTGGTTCTAAACCATTAATAGCAATATAAAAAGATTCATCCGCTAAATCTGTTTGTGAAATCAGTTCTATGTTTACAGTCATATCTTCTCCTTTTTGTTAATTTGCTTAACAATTATATTTGAAATTTACCGTGACTTTTACCACGGTAATTCTCCCCACACCTTTTCAATATCATCCATCAATTTCACAACGGTTTTAAGTTCCACCTCGCTATAGTTGTTTAAAACTGAAAAGATTGATTTTTCAATATATTCTTGTTGCTCCTTATGGATTTTAAAAATTTCGATGCCTTTTTCAGATAATCTCAAATATTTATTTTTCCCATTATTCGGATCAAAATCAAAAACAACTAAATTTTTTTGAATCAATCTCCTAACACTTTGAGTTATTGCACTTCTTGAAACTTCTAATAATTCAGATAATTTTACTAGATTTAAGGGCTGATTTTTCCCAATCACAACAATCAAATGTACCTCATTCAACGTAATAGATTTGTCAACACCACTTTTATGTTGATTTTTTTTTAACTGTTCAAACGCTAAAATAAACCTATTGAAACGATTATTAAATGTAATAAAGTCTTTTTTATCCATAATCTCTCTTTTCTTTGTTAATCATATTAACAAAATAGAAACTTCCTGTCAAATAAAAAATCCTCCAGATTCTATTCTGAAGGATTCCTATCTTATTTCACAACAATATTAACCAATTTATTCGGTACCGCAATCACCTTCACGATTTCCTTACCGTCAATTTCTGCTTTGACTTTTTCGTCAGCCAGAGCAATTTCTTGCAATTCTTCTCGTGATAGGTCTTTAGCGACCATGAGTTTGGCACGGACTTTACCTTTGATTTGGACGACAATTTCGATTTCGTCTTCAACCAATTTGCTTTCGTCCCAAGTTGGCCAAGCCACATAAGAGATTGACTCACCTGTTGCTGCAACTGTTTGCCAGAGCTCTTCTGCCAAGTGAGGCGCAAATGGTGCAATCAATTGGATAAAGCCTTTGGCGTAGTCTGCATAAAGCTTGTCTTCCTTGTTAGCTGCATTGACAAAGACCATAAGTTGGGCAATGGCTGTGTTGAATTTGAGGGATTCGATTTGTTCTGTGACAGCTTTAACAGTTTCGTTGTAAACTTTGTCAAGAGCGCCATTGTTTTCCGCAGCTATTTCTTTACTTGTAATCAAGCGGTAAACACGGTCAAGGAACTTACGGCTTCCTTCCAGACCTTCTTCTGACCAAGCAATCGAAGCATCAAGTGGTCCCATAAACATTTCATAAACACGAAGGGTATCGGCACCGTATTGTTCCACCACATCGTCAGGGTTAACCACGTTCTTGAGCGATTTAGACATCTTAGCTGGCGCTTGCTCTAACTCTTCACCTGTTTCTACATGGAAGAAGGAACCGTCACGTTTTTCAACCTTGTCAGTCGCCACAAGAGCCCCACGGTGGTCACGGTAGCTGGTTCCCAAAATCATCCCTTGGTTAAAGAGTTTTTGGAATGGTTCCTTAGTTGGAACAACACCGAGGTCATAGAGGAATTTGTGCCAGAAACGAGCATAAAGCAAGTGAAGAACGGCATGCTCTGCACCACCCACGTAGATATCTACTGGCAACCATTGTTTGAGGAGCTCCTCATCGGCCAATTTCTCAGTATTGTGCGGGTCAATATAGCGGAGGTAGTACCAGCTTGAACCTGCCCATTGTGGCATTGTGTTGGTCTCGCGACGACCTTTGACACCATCTTCACGAGTCACTTCAAGCCAATCTGTCAAATTAGCTAGTGGACTTTCACCAGTACCTGAAGGACGGATATCCTTGGTTACTGGCAAGACAAGTGGCAATTCATTTTCAGGAACAGCTGTTGAAGTTCCGTCTTCCCAATGAATGATAGGAATTGGCTCACCCCAGTAACGTTGACGGCTAAAGAGCCAGTCGCGGAGACGGTAGGTCACCTTCTCTTGACCACAGCCTTTTTCTTCCAACCAAGCCACAATCTTAGCAATTGCGTCTTCTTTGTTGAGTCCATCTAGGAAGTCTGAATTAACGTGAAGGCCATCTTCTGTGTAGGCAGCTTCTGCTACATTTCCACCTTCAAGTACTTCTACGATTGGAAGGTCAAATTGTTTGGCAAATTCCCAGTCACGTTGATCGTGGGCAGGCACAGCCATAACGGCACCTGTTCCGTAACTAGCAAGAACATAGTCGGCAATCCAGATTGGAATTTCCTTACCATTGACAGGGTTGACGGCATAAGCACCAGTCCAAACCCCTGTTTTTTCTTTGGCAAGGTCCGTACGAGCCAAGTCAGACTTGAGGCTAGCTTGGTGTTTATAGTCAGCTACTGCCTCTGCTTGCTCTGGACTTGTGATAGCGTCAACCAAATCATGCTCAGGAGCCAAAACAGTGAAAGTTGCACCGAAAAGAGTATCAGGACGAGTTGTAAAGACTGTGAATTCCTTGTCTGTTCCCTTAACTTTAAAAGTTACATTAGCACCAGTTGATTTCCCAATCCAGTTGCGTTGCATGTCCTTGATAGACTCTGGCCAATCAAGTTCATCTAAGTCATTGAGCAAGCGCTCTGCGTAAGCCGTGATTTTGAGCATCCATTGGCGCATTGGTTTGCGGACAACTGGATAGCCTCCACGCTCAGATGTTCCGTCAGGAAGAACTTCTTCGTTAGCGATGGCTGTTCCCAATTCCTCAACCCAGTTTACTGGTACTTCCGCTTCATAGGCCAATCCTTTTTCGTAAAGCTTAGTGAAAATCCATTGAGTCCACTTGTAGTAGTTTGGATCTGTCGTATTGACTTCACGATCCCAGTCGTAAGAAAATCCAAGCGCATTGATTTGGCGTTTGAAGTTGGCAATGTTCTCAGCTGTAAATTCTGCTGGGTCATTCCCCGTATCCATAGCGTATTGCTCTGCAGGCAAACCAAAGGCATCCCATCCCATTGGGTGAAGGACATTGTAGCCTTGCGCACGTTTGTAACGGCTGAGGATATCGGTTGCAGTATAACCTTCTGGGTGTCCTACGTGCAGACCCGCTCCAGATGGATAAGGGAACATATCAAGAGCATAAAACTTCGGTTTTGAGGCATCTGTTCCTGTCTTAAATGTATGATGTTCTGCCCAGTAGCCCTGCCACTTAGGCTCAATTTCTTTATGATTGTAAAAACTCATGGTCTCTCTCCAATTTTGTGATGTTACTATTATACCATTTTTGAGGGAATTTGAAAGACGAGAAATGTTCTTTTGGGCTTGTATGCCAAGAAAGACCGAATCGCAAATCCAGCTTATTTAGCAGTACAAAAAATTAGCCCACACTTGGAGCTAACTTCTATCAATTATTTTTCTCTAGCATCTTCTCACGTCCTAGTTCTCGGTAACTACGGTCGCCGACAACTTCTACGCTAAACTGGCCGTCCTCATATTCAAGGATCGTCACGCTACCATTATCTAGACCATGCGGATGCATGCCATTAATCAGATAAACAATGGTTCCAATGGTCATTCCGTGGCTGACGACAAGGGCATTGCCACCGCCTTGTTCTTCCATTTCTTTGGCAATCGCTTCAAATCCTTCCTTGATTCGACCACTGAGTTTTTCCCAACCTTCAGCCCAACCAGCTGTATCGACCTCTACCAAGCCCTCAGCCAGTTCAGCATAAGACAATTGATGAACATGGTCCACATTAAAGATACGAGGAATAATGCCCATGAAAAGATCACCATCATAAGCTCCGTCAAAACTACCGAAACACCATTCTCTGATACGCTTGTCCATGCGATAAGGGATTTTCCCCTGCAAACCAAGTTCATCAAGGATGATTCCCATTGTCTGAATGGTGCGGCCAGAATCACTCGAATAAGCGCGCTCAAACTGTAGACCAGATTCTCTCAAACCGATTCCTAATTCTTGAATCCCTCGCTCACCTTCAGCTGTTAAGGGTGTATCGCTCCAACCTTGCGCGCGACCAATCGTGTTAAACATAGTCTTGCCATGACGTACCAAATACAATCGTACTTTTACCATTTTCCGTCCTCCGTTTGTTTCTATTATATCATGGATGATAAAACAAAAGCCACCCATACAGGCGACTTTTGCAGGAGATTATTATGAAAAAGTTTAGGAGTTCTATTAAATAAAGATATTAGATGAAAATCAAATTCAAACTAAATCAGTGTTATCTGTTTCAAATAATATTAGGAGGTCTTTATTTAATGATTACAGTATACATACCTAACCTTAAATAGAACTTAAAATTTCTCCTATTTTCTTAATTTTTAAAACTATGAATTGGTGCTGGAATTTGTCCTCCACGAGAGATGAAATCGACAGACGAAGCTCCATTGATTTTCATAACAGGTGCAGTTCCTAATAGGCCTCCAAACTCAATCATATCACCTTCTTTTCCTTTGGGAATGATACGAACAGCCGTAGTTTTCATGTTGATAACACCAATTGCAGCCTCATCTGCAATCATGGCCGCAATGGTTTCAGCAGGTGTATCTTCTGGAATGGCAATCATATCCAAACCAACGGAACAGATAGCAGTCATAGCTTCTAGTTTTTCCAGATTAAGAGAGCCATTTTGCACTGCAGCAATCATTCCTTCATCCTCTGAAACAGGGATAAAAGCACCAGACAAACCACCAACTTGGTTGCAAGCCATAACTCCGCCCTTCTTAACTTGGTCGTTCAAGAGAGCCAAGGCAGCCGTCGTTCCATGCGTACCAACCGTCTCTAGTCCCATTTCTTCTAGGACACGTGCTACAGAGTCTCCAACCGCAGGAGTTGGCGCCAAACTCAAGTCAACAATACCAAACTCCACACCCAGTCTCTCGCTGGCCATCTGTCCAACCAATTGACCAATACGAGTGATTTTAAATGCAGTCTTCTTGACTGTTTCGGCTACTACGTCAAAGCTCTCACCACGAACTTTTTCCAAGGCACGCTTTACCACACCAGGACCAGAAACCCCGACATTGATGATAACATCAGCTTCTCCAACACCGTGGAAGGCACCTGCCATAAACGGATTGTCCTCAACAGCATTAGCGAATACAACCAACTTGGCTGCTCCCATATCTGATAGATTAGCCGTTTCCTTGATAACTCGTCCCATATCTGCCACAGCCGTCATATTGATACCAGACTTGGTTGAGCCGATATTGACTGACGAGCAGACCTTGTCCGTTTCAGCCAAAGCACGAGGAATAGAATTGATGAGAATCTCATCTCCCTTTTGGTACCCCTTTTGTACCAAGGCAGAGAAACCACCAATAAAATCCACACCGATTTCTTTCGCAGCCTTATCAAGCGCTTTTGCCAGAACCACATAGTCTGTCGCATCTGTCGCTGCCCCTATCAGAGAAATGGGTGTCACCGATACACGCTTATTAACGATTGGAATCCCCAACTCAGCCGCAATTTCATCGCCAACAGCCACTAAATTAGCTGCCTTGGTCCTAATCTTTTGATAAATTTTCTCCGCAGCACGATTGATATCCGGATCGATACAGTCCAAAAGGGAAATCCCCATGGTAATAGTTCTGATATCGAAGTTTTGCTCCTCAATCATGGCAATGGTTTCAGTAACTTGTCTAATATCCATAATAACCTCCTAGATATTATACATAGCTTCAAAAATCGCTGCACTCTGAATATTAATTTTCACATTCAAAGTTTGCCCAAAAGCTTCAAATTCATTACGAAGATAAGTGAAATCTTGCTTTTTATCACTAGAGACGACAGCCATCATCGTGAAATATTCATCCAAAACAGTTTGAGAGATATCATCAATATTCAAACCCAATTCTGCAATTTTACCAGAAACACCTGCAACAATTCCAGATTTATCTTTACCAACAACAGTTATAATCGCTTTCATAAGCAAACTCCAATTCTTCTTTTAATAGGAAACCTGAACATTAAACAGGATTCTTTTCAGGCTCTATAATATTTGTAGTGGGTAAATCCCCTATAGATATTATGGGCTCTATAATATTTGTAGTGGGTAAATCCCCTATGGATCTTATGGAGCCTTTTTTGTGTAGAAAAAAAGTCCCATA
>NZ_JASOOK010000015.1:0-42057 GCF_030217725.1 Streptococcus sp. UMB1203
TATGGGACTTTTTTTCTACACAAAAAAGGCTCCATAAGATCCATAGGGGATTTACCCACTACAAATATTATAGAGCCATATAAAAAAGCTTTGAATGTTTGTTTATGTGTTTGTTTTTATATAACAAACTATAAAAGAAACAAAAATATAAAAAAAGAGACAAAAAAGAACAGAAAAATATTGACAACGATTTCATATAGTGTTATACTTATAGCATAAAGTTAATGGAAAGAAGGGAAAACCTTATGGGATTAGATCATTTCTTTGACAAAAACCTTGTGTTTTGCTTAGAAGCGGATAATCAAGAACAACTCTTTGATCAGGTTGCAACTTTGTTGGAAGAACGAGAAATCGTAACTCCAACCTATCGTGAAGCCTTGATCACACGTGAAAAGTCATTTCCAACTGGCTTAGATATGGAATTTTTGGGTAAGGATTTGCCGAATGTGGCTATTCCTCACACGGATATTGTTCATAATCTAGCCGAAAAAGTTGCGGTCGTTCGATTAGAAAAACCAGTGACTTTCCACAATATGATTGCGCCAGATAAGGAAGTAGAGGTATCCTTGCTCTTCTTTATCATTAATAACTCAAGTTCAAGTCAAACGAACATTCTTGCTCAGTTGATGGACTTCTTTACTGGAAAAGGTCATCTTGAAGACCTATCAAAAATTTCTGAACCAGAAGCCCTCTATGCTTATATCGCTGAAGCAACTGCATAATCTTGTCTATTAAAAATATTAAATCGGAGGAAATCCATATGATTAAAATTCTTGCTGCCTGCGGTGCAGGTGTTAACTCAAGCCACCAAATTAAAAGTGCTCTTGAAGAAGAACTTTCAAACCGCGGTTTTGATGTTCACTGTGATGCAGTCATGGTCAAAGACGTTAACGAAGATCTTATCAAAGGTTATGACATCTTCACACCAATTGCTGCTACAGATCTTGGTTTTGACCCAGGTATTCCAGTTATCGAAGCTGGACCAATCTTATTCCGTATCCCAGCTATGAGTGCTCCAGTGTTTGACAATATTGAAGCAGCTATTAAAGAACACGGGTTAAGCTAATTCTAATTTGTTATCATTCATATAACTATAAAAAAGGGAGGAACTATTATGGATGTCATTATCGAACTAGCCAATAAGCTGTTCAAACCTATCTTGGATATGGGTGGACCAATCATCATGTTGATCATTTTGACAGTATTGGCTCTACTTTTTGGAGTGAAATTCTCCAAAGCGCTTGAAGGTGGTATCAAACTTGCCATCGCTCTTACAGGTATCGGTGCTATCATCGGTATGCTGAATGGTGCTTTCTCAGCATCACTTGCAAAATTCGTTGAGAATACTGGTATTCAATTGAACATCACCGACGTTGGTTGGGCACCACTTGCTACAATCACTTGGGGATCTGCTTGGACACTTTACTTCTTGCTCATCATGTTGATTGTCAACGTAGTGATGCTTGCTATGAAGAAAACAGATACACTTGACGTCGATATCTTCGATATTTGGCACTTGTCTATCACAGGTCTTTTGATTAAATGGTATGCAGATAACAACGGAGTTAGCCAAGGGGTTTCACTCTTCATCGCGACTGCAGCGGTTATTCTTGTTGGGGTTCTTAAAATCATCAACTCTGACTTGATGAAACCTACATTTGATGACCTTCTTAATGCACCAAGTTCATCACCAATGACTTCAACTCATATGAACTACATGATGAACCCAGTTATCATGGTTTTGGATAAGATTTTTGAAAAATTCTTCCCAGGTCTAGATAAATATGACTTTGATGCTGCTAAATTGAACAAAAAAATCGGTTTCTGGGGTTCTAAATTCTTCATCGGTTTCATTCTTGGTATCGTTATCGGTTTGATGGGTACTCCACATCCAGTTGCTGGCGTAGAAGATGCAGCAAACTGGCAATTAGTTATTAAAGGTTGGTTGTCTCTTGGTTTGACAGCTGGTGTGTCTTTGGAACTCTTCTCACTTATCGGTTCATGGTTCATCGCTGCCGTAGAGCCACTTTCACAAGGTATTACAAACGTTGCTACTAAACGTCTTCAAGGACGTAAATTCAACATCGGTCTTGACTGGCCTTTCATCGCTGGTCGTGCTGAAGTTTGGGCTTGTGCAAACGTACTTGCACCAATCATGTTGGTTGAAGCTGTGCTTCTTTCAAACGTCGGAAATGGTATCTTGCCACTTGCAGGTATCATCGCTATGGGTGTTACTCCAGCTCTCTTGGTTGTAACACGTGGTAAATTGCTCCGTATGATTATCTTCGGAACACTCTTGTTGCCACTCTTCCTTCTTTCAGGTACACTTATCGCACCATTTGCAACAGAACTTGCTAAAGGTGTAGGTGCCTTCCCAGAAGGTGTGAGCCAAACTCAATTGATTACTCACTCAACTCTTGAAGGACCAATCGAAAAACTTCTTGGTTGGACAATTGGTAACACTACAACTGGTGATATCAAAGCAATCCTTGGTGCTGTAGTCTTCCTTGTATTCTATATCGGTATCTTTGCTTGGTACAGAAAACAAATGATCAAACGTAACGAAGAGTACGCAGCAAAAGCAAAATAATGCGCTCCTATAAAATGTAAATTGTTGAAACTAGGTTGTCATACCATTAGGAGTGACAGCCTAGTTTTTTATAAACTATCAAGAAATCGGAGAAAATAATGATAATTGAATTAAAATCAGAACAATTAAGAGTTCAATTTAACAGTTTTGGTGGGGCTCTTTCTTCTATAAAGGATGCTGAGGGACTGGAGTATTTGTGGCAAGGGGATGCTACTTATTGGAGTGGACAAGCTCCTGTTCTCTTTCCTATTTGTGGTTCATTGAGAGAGGATACAGCCCTCTATATAGATGAGAAGGGAAAAGAAAGTCAAGGAAAGATTCCTCGTCATGGTTTGGTTCGTAAGAAAGAATTTGAATTAGTTGAACAGACAGACAAGAGTGTAACTTTTGCAATTGAAGACGATGAGAATAGCTATCAAAATTATCCTTATCATTTCCGCCTAGAGATCACTTATAGCCTTTCTGGCAAAACAGTACGAACTCAATACAAAATCTTTAATAAAGAAACTAACAAGGTCATGCCTTACTTTATAGGTGGACATCCAGGATTTAATTGCCCCTTACTGGATGATGAAGTCTATGAAGATTACTATTTAGAGTTTGAGAAAGAAGAGACTTGCTCTGTTCCACGTCCTTTCCCAGAAACAGGTATGTTGGATTTCCATGATAGAAGTCCATGGCTAGAAGGTCAAAAAGAATTAGACCTCAGCTATGATCTTTTCAGTATAGATGCAGTTACTTTAGATGAATTACAATCTAGAACAATTGCTCTTCGTTCTCGTAAACATGATAAGGGATTGAAAGTGCACTTTGCAGAGTTTTCAAATCTCATTATCTGGTCAACTTTAAATAAAGGACCTTTCATTGCTTTTGAACCATGGTCTGGCTTGTCAACATCCCTTGAAGAAGGAGATCATCTCGAAGATAAGAAGAATGTTCGTCTCCTAGAACCTGGTCAAGTAGATCAAATTGGTTTTGATATCGAAATTTTTTAGTTAAAAAAACACAAAAACAAACACTAACTGTTGACTTTTTTAGGAAATAGGAGTATATTATGTTTGTAACAAACAAATAATCACTTGTTATATTTTCTTTCGCGGAGAAGGAGTATTTCTAGGAAACTGTTTTCCTAAACTTGAATAAGGTGTAAATCATCTCGTTCAATCTAATTTGTCAATAAACTGCTAGAAATCCTTTTGTAGGTCAACTGCTAACTACGAAAGTCTTTACTAGCCTAGAAAAATAAAAAGGAGTATACAATATGTCTATTGTTATCGGTGCAGATGCTGCAGGTTTGAGATTGAAAGAAGTTGTGAAAGACTTCTTGGAAAAAGAAAACTTCCACGTTGTGGATGTTACAGCTGAAGGTCAAGACTTTGTTGATGTGACTCTTGCTGTTGCTGCAGAAGTAAACAAAGAAGAACAAAACCTTGGTATCGTGATTGATGCTTATGGAGCTGGTCCATTCATGGTTGCAACTAAAATCAAAGGAATGGTTGCTGCAGAAGTATCTGACGAACGTTCAGCTTATATGACTCGTGGACACAACAACTCACGTATGATCACTATGGGTGCACAACTTGTCGGTGATGAATTGGCTAAAAACATCGCTAAAGGATTTGTTAACGGTAAATACGATGGTGGACGTCACCAAATTCGTGTCGACATGTTGAACAAAATGTGCTAATACGCTTCAAAAATCAAGATAATCTGTCGTCAGCTCACTTTAGCTAACCTCAGTTATGCTCGCAGCTCGCTTCCTAAGCTAATCTTGATTTTTCTTGAGTAAGGATAAATGATATTAGATTTATATAATTAATCGGAGGGAATAACTAATGAGAATTGCAATTGGATGTGATCACATCGTAACAGATGAAAAAATGGCGGTTTCAGAATTTTTGAAATCAAAAGGATATGAAGTCATTGACTTTGGTACTTATGACCATACACGTACTCACTACCCAATCTTTGGTAAAAAAGTAGGGGAAGCTGTAACTAGTGGTCAAGCTGATCTTGGAGTATGTATATGTGGTACTGGTGTTGGTATCAACAACGCTGTAAATAAAGTTCCAGGTGTCCGTTCTGCCTTGGTTCGTGATATGACAACAGCCCTTTATGCTAAAGAACAATTGAATGCCAATGTTATCGGTTTTGGTGGTAAGATTACTGGAGAATTGCTCATGTGTGATATCATTGAAGCTTTCATCCATGCTGAATACAAACCATCTGAAGAAAACAAAAAATTGATTGCGAAAATTGAACACCTTGAAAGTCACAATGCTCAACAAACAGACGCAAACTTCTTCACTGAATTCCTTGAAAAATGGGATCGCGGAGAATACCACGACTAAGAGGTGACATATGATTTTAACAGTCACAATGAACCCATCCATTGATATTTCCTATCCCTTGGATGAGTTGAAGATTGATACTGTCAATCGTGTGGTGGATGTAACCAAAACGGCTGGTGGTAAGGGACTCAATGTTACCCGAGTACTTTCAGAATTTGGGGATTCTGTTCTTGCTACTGGTTTAGTGGGTGGCAAACTTGGTGAGTTTTTGGTTGAAAATATCGATGATCAAGTAAAGAAAGATTTCTTCTCAATTCAGGGAGAAACTCGTAACTGTATCGCTATTCTTCACGGAGATAACCAAACAGAAGTTCTTGAAAAAGGTCCTGAAGTATTGGAACAGGAAGGTCAAGACTTTTTGGAACATTTCAAAAAACTCTTGGAGTCAGTTGAAGTAGTAGCTATCTCAGGTAGTCTACCAGCTGGCCTTCCAGTTGATTACTATGCGAGCTTGGTAGAACTTGCTAATCACGCTGGCAAGCCTGTTGTCTTGGACTGCTCTGGTGCAGCACTTCAGGCGGTTCTTGAATCAACACATAAACCAACAGTCATCAAACCAAATAATGAGGAATTATCTCAGCTTCTTGGAAGAGAAGTTTCTGAGGATTTGGATGAATTAAAAGAAGTTCTTCAAGAACCTTTGTTTGCAGGTATTGAATGGATTATCGTTTCACTTGGTGCCAACGGTGCCTTTGCCAAACATGGTGACACTTTCTACAAGGTAGATATTCCTAGAATTCAGGTGGTCAACCCTGTTGGATCTGGAGATTCTACAGTTGCTGGAATTTCTTCAGGTTTACTTCATAAAGAATCGGATGCAGAATTACTCATCAAGGCAAATGTCCTTGGTATGCTCAATGCTCAAGAAAAAATGACTGGTCATGTCAACATGGCCAACTATCAAGCTCTATATGATCAATTAATAGTAAAAGAGGTATAAAATGGCTTTAACAGAACAAAAACGTGCACGCTTAGAAAAACTTTCTGATGAAAATGGTATCATCTCAGCTCTTGCATTTGACCAACGTGGTGCTTTGAAACGCCTCATGGCTCAACACCAAACAGAAGAACCAACTGTGGCTCAAATGGAAGAACTGAAAGTCTTGGTAGCAGATGAATTGACTAAATACGCTTCATCTATGCTTCTTGATCCTGAATATGGACTTCCAGCAACTAAAGCTCTTGATGAAAAAGCTGGTCTTCTCCTTGCTTATGAAAAAACAGGTTATGACACAACAAGCACAAAACGCTTGCCAGACTGCTTGGATGTTTGGTCTGCAAAACGTATTAAAGAAGAAGGTGCAGATGCAGTTAAATTCTTGCTTTACTATGATGTAGATAGCTCAGACGAACTCAACCAAGAAAAACAAGCTTACATCGAACGTATCGGTTCTGAATGTGTGGCTGAAGATATCCCATTCTTCCTTGAAATCCTTGCTTACGATGAAAAAATTGCTGACGCAGGTTCTGTAGAATACGCTAAAGTAAAACCACACAAAGTTATCGGCGCTATGAAAGTCTTCTCAGACCCACGCTTTAACATTGATGTCTTGAAAGTAGAAGTTCCTGTTAACATTAAATATGTTGAAGGCTTCGCTGAAGGTGAAGTAGTTTATACACGTGAAGAAGCAGCAGCCTTCTTCAAAGCTCAAGATGAAGCAACTAACTTGCCTTACATCTACTTGAGTGCTGGTGTATCAGCTAAACTTTTCCAAGATACTCTTGTATTTGCTCATGAATCAGGTGCAAACTTTAACGGAGTTCTTTGTGGCCGTGCTACATGGGCTGGATCAGTTGAAGCTTACATCAAAGATGGTGAAGCAGCAGCTCGCGAATGGCTTCGCACAACTGGTTTTGAAAACATTGACGAACTCAACAAAGTTCTTCAAACAACAGCAACTTCATGGAAAGAACGCGTGTAAGAAAGTCCTTCTAGTTTAGGAACATTAATCTAAAAAATTTTTAAAAAAGTTACATGTAAGGGTTTACAAAATAACTTACTTGTGCTATACTTAAATCACAAGTTAATACAAGGTGAGTGTTACTAAGTAATATTAGGCATGATCACAGGTGAATTAGAAATCGGATGATTTTCTAGTTCATTTGTGGTCATTTTTTGTACTAATATACCTTTAAGATATAAAAGGAGGTTGACATGTATCGAATTCTAAATCCCATGAATCACAATGTCTCGCTTGTCAGAAATGATAAAGGAGAAGAAGTGATTGTGATTGGTAAGGGGATTGCATTTGGAAAGAAGAAGGGGGATTTGATTGCTGAACATCAGGTGGAGAAAATTTTTCGGATGAAGACCGAAGAGTCCAGAGAAAACTTTATGGCTCTTCTCAAAGATGTTCCGCTTGATTTTATCACAGTGACCTATGAGATTATTGATAAGCTATCAAAGAAATATCATTATCCGATTCAAGAGTATCTCTATGTAACCTTGACAGATCATATTTACTGTTCTTACCAAGCTCTAGCACAAGGAAGGTACAAGGATAGTAATCTGCCAGATATTTCCACTAAGTATCCTGTCGCTTTTCAAATCGCAAATGAAGCATTTGAAATTTACCGTCAGAAGCTAGCGGATCATTTTCCTGAGGACGAAATTATTCGGATTGCTTATCATTTCATTAATGCCGAAGGTGAAAATGAAGTGGAACTTGTGGAGTCGATTGATAAGAGGAAAGAAATTCTCAGGAATGTTGAAGAAGTTTTAACGGACTATGCAATTCAACGAACCAAAGAGAATAATCATTTCTATGATCGCTTTATGATACATTTGAATTATTTCTTGGATTATTTAGATAGATCTAGAGATGATAATCAATCACTTCTAGATATGGAAGACCATATTAAACAATCCTATCCAAAAGCCTTCGAGATTGGTTCCAAGATCTATGATGTGATTACGCAACATACGGGTCTTGATTTGTATAAAAGTGAACGAGTTTATCTAGTTCTACATATCCAACGCTTATTGTCATAAAAATTATTTAAAATTATATAAGGAGAATTCTATCATGAATAGAGAAGAAGTAACATTGTTAGGTTTTGAAATCGTAGCCTATGCTGGCGACGCTCGTTCAAAACTATTGGAAGCCTTGAAGGCTGCTGAAGCTGGTGATTTTGAAAAAGCGGACGCTCTGGTAGAGGAAGCTGGTTCTTGCATTGCAGAAGCCCACCACGCGCAAACAAGTCTATTGACTAAGGAAGCTTCTGGTGAGGATTTAGCATATAGTGTGACCATGATGCATGGCCAAGACCACTTGATGACAACTGTCTTGTTAAAAGATTTGATGCACCACTTAATCGAACTCTATAAGAGAGGAGTTAAATAATGAACAAACTAATTGCATTTATCGAGAAAGGAAAGCCTTTCTTTGAGAAATTATCTCGTAATATCTATCTTCGTGCTATTCGTGATGGTTTCATTGCAGGTATGCCTGTTATTCTCTTCTCAAGTATTTTTATCTTGATTGCCTTTGTACCAAACTCATGGGGCTTTAAATGGTCTGATGATGTTGTTAATCTCCTCATGAAACCTTACAGCTATTCAATGGGGATTCTAGCTCTCTTGGTAGCTGGTACAACAGCTAAATCACTGACCGACTCAGTAAACCGTAGCATGGAGAAAACCAATCAAATCAACTATATGTCAACATTGTTGGCAGCAATTGTTGGTTTGTTGATGTTGGCAGCTGATCCTATCGAAAATGGTCTAGCTACTGGATTCTTGGGGACAAAAGGTTTGCTTTCAGCCTTCCTTGCAGCCTTTGTTACTGTAGCCATCTATAAGGTTTGTGTTAAGAACAACGTCACTATTCGTATGCCTGACGAAGTTCCACCAAATATCTCACAAGTCTTTAAAGATGTGATTCCATTCACTCTATCAGTGGTTTCTCTTTATGCTCTTGATTTACTAGCTCGTCATTTTGTTGGTGCAAGCGTAGCTGAATCAATCGGTAAATTCTTTGCACCACTCTTCTCAGCAGCAGATGGATACCTTGGTATTACCATTATCTTTGGTGCCTTTGCCTTCTTCTGGTTTGTTGGGATTCACGGTCCATCTATTGTTGAGCCTGCTATCGCAGCAATTACCTATGCCAATGCCGAAGTCAACTTGAACCTTCTCCAACAAGGGATGCATGCAGACAAGATCCTTACTTCTGGTACACAAATGTTTATCGTTACTATGGGTGGTACAGGTGCGACACTAGTTGTTCCATTCATGTTCATGTGGTTAACAAAATCTAAACGTAACCGTGCAATCGGACGTGCTTCAGTAGTTCCAACTTTCTTTGGTGTAAATGAACCAATCTTGTTTGGTGCACCGCTTGTATTGAACCCGATTTTCTTCATTCCATTTATTTTTGCTCCTATCGCAAACGTTTGGATCTTTAAATTCTTCATTGAAACTCTTGGAATGAATTCATTTACTGCTAATCTACCATGGACAACTCCAGCTCCACTAGGTCTAGTTCTTGGAACTAACTTCCAAGTTCTATCATTCATTCTTGCTGCCCTTCTAATTGTGGTTGACGTAGTCATTTACTATCCATTCCTTAAAGTCTATGATGAACAAATTCTTGAAGAAGAGCGTTCAGGTAAATCTAATGATGAATTGAAAGAAAAAGTTGCTGCAAACTTCAACACTGCAAAAGCAGATGCTATTCTTGAGAAAGCGGGTGTGGAAGCAGCACAAAATACAATCACTGAAGAAACAAATGTCCTCGTTCTCTGTGCAGGTGGAGGGACAAGTGGTCTCCTTGCAAATGCTTTGAATAAGGCAGCTGCAGAATACAATGTTCCTGTGAAAGCAGCAGCAGGTGGCTATGGTGCTCACCGTGAAATGTTGCCAGAGTTTGATCTTGTTATCCTTGCCCCTCAAGTTGCTTCAAACTTTGAAGACATGAAAGCAGAAACTGATAAACTCGGTATTAAACTTGCGAAAACAGAAGGCGCTCAATACATCAAATTAACTCGTGATGGAAAAGGTGCTCTTGCATTCGTACAAGCTCAATTCGATTAACGATAGGGACTGTGAAATAGTCTCCTATCGTTACGGAAATCGCTATGGCGAATTTCCTAATCGCCTTGTTAATTCGGTGACTTGATACAAGAAGTGAGATGGAGAATAAAGCCTCACTAGCCTCCTCTCCATCTTATTTCTTTTTTAATTAAAAGGAGAATTATATGTCAAAAACATTACCAAAAGACTTTATTTTCGGTGGCGCAACAGCTGCCTATCAAGCAGAAGGTGCTACACATACTGATGGAAAAGGACCAGTTGCGTGGGATAAATATCTTGAAGATAACTACTGGTACACTGCAGAACCAGCCAGTGATTTTTACAATCGATACCCAGTTGACGTCAAGTTGGCAGAAGAGTATGGTGTCAATGGCATTCGAATTTCTATTGCCTGGTCACGTATTTTCCCGACTGGTTACGGCCAAGTAAATGCTAAAGGTGTTGAATTTTATCATAATCTATTTGCAGAGTGTCACAAACGTCATGTTGAGCCTTTTGTAACTCTTCATCACTTTGATACGCCAGAAGCTCTCCACTCAAATGGAGACTTCTTAAACCGTGAAAACATTGAACACTTTGTAGACTACGCGGATTTCTGTTTTGAAGAATTCCCAGAAGTAAACTATTGGACAACCTTTAATGAAATTGGGCCAATCGGTGATGGTCAATACTTGGTTGGGAAATTCCCTCCTGGTATTCAGTACGACCTTGCCAAAGTTTTCCAATCGCACCACAATATGATGGTGTCTCATGCGCGTGCAGTCAAGCTATATAAAGATAAAGGATATAAAGGTGAAATTGGTGTTGTTCACGCACTGCCAACCAAGTATCCTTTAGATCCTAAAAATCCAGCAGATGTTCGTGCAGCAGAGTTGGAAGATATTATTCACAATAAATTTATCTTGGATGCAACTTATCTTGGACACTATTCAGATGAAACGATGGAAGGTGTTAACCATATCTTATCAGTCAATGGTGGTAGTTTGGATCTTCGTGAAGAAGATTTCACAGCATTAGAAGCTGCGAAAGACTTGAACGACTTCCTTGGAATCAATTACTATATGAGTGACTGGATGGAAGCATTTGATGGAGAGACTGAAATTATCCATAATGGTAAGGGTGAGAAAGGAAGCTCTAAATACCAAATCAAAGGTGTTGGTCGTCGTGTAGCTCCTGACTATGTACCACGTACGGATTGGGATTGGATTATCTACCCTCAAGGTTTGTATGACCAAATCATGCGTGTGAAGAAAGATTATCCTAACTACAAGAAGATTTACATCACTGAAAATGGACTTGGTTATAAAGATGAGTTCGTCGATAACACTGTTTACGATGATGGTCGTATTGATTATGTGAAACAACACTTGGAAGTCTTGTCTGATGCTATTGCAGATGGAGCGAATGTAAAGGGTTACTTCATTTGGTCATTAATGGATGTCTTCTCTTGGTCAAATGGTTATGAAAAACGCTACGGTCTCTTTTATGTAGACTTTGAAACTCAAGAACGTTATCCTAAGAAATCAGCTCACTGGTATAAGAAAGTAGCGGAAAGTCAGATTATAGACTAGTAGAGTTAGTAATTAGATATAGAATTCTAGTGAGGCAAAAGATGTTCAAAGATTTTATCCAATCTATTTATGAAAAAGTTTATATTATCAATTTTGATAAATGTTCTTAAATACCTTGTTTGACTAATGAGGAGCTGAAAAAACTTGGGAAATGGTATGTCTCTACCGGTAAAGAATGGATTTGCCATTCAGACTATGAGCTGGAAGAATTTAAAAATATCTTTTTAAATTTTATCAGTCCTGAAGAACGGGATAATATTTCCTTTGATTCAGATTTTATGCCGTTTCAACAATCATAAAGAATCTAGGAAGCTCTTTGTAAAAATCTTCATCAAAAAATGCGTCATATCAAGATTCTTATTTTCTTGATATGACGCATTTTATATTTTATCAATCCTCAGTTTTATGGTTTAGAAAGAATAATTTTTGTTTGTTTTGAAAGTTGTTCAAACGTTTCTTTGCTCAGTTTAGAATCTGAAATGATGGTATCAATATCAGAGATATTGTAGAAGGTATAAAAATCAAATTTATTGAACTTACTATGGTCAGCTAGTAAGTATTTTTTATTGGAATTGTTGAGAGCGATGCGTTGGGATTCACCTTCCTCTTCACTAAAGGTCGCAATCGCATTGTCCTTAATACCATTACAGCTAACGAAAGCTTTAGAAAATTGGAGATTAGCCAAGTTTTGCAAGGTTAGTGTTCCCACAAAGGCTCCAGTGATAGAGCGATAGTTTCCACCGATTAAAATCAAATCTGTTAGTTTTCGTTCGTTTAGAATGAGAAAGACTGGTAAACTGTTTGTTACAACACGAATATTATCAATTGGAAGTTCACGAGCAAAAGATTCCAAGGTTGTCCCTGGCCCAATAAAAATGGTTTCACCCTCATCAATTAAATGGCCTGCAAAACGGCTAATTTCTTGTTTTTCTGCGATTTGTAAGCTTTGTTTTTCAATATTGGAACGTTCATTATTTAAAATAGAACCTGTGCGAATTTTCTCAGCTCCCCCGTGTACTCGAACAAGTAAATCCTTGTCTGCCAACTCTTGCAAGTAGCGTCTAGCAGTCATATCTGATACATCTAAGCGAGTCATGATTTCTTTTACAGTAATAGTTCCCTTTGTATTTACCGTTTCTAGAATATTATCTAGTTTTTCCTGCTTTAACATCGTTATCACCTCTATTTCTATTACTATTTTATCATAAAGTATTCAATCAATCAATTTAAAAAACAAAAGAAAACAAAAACAAAAACATCATGGTTGTTTTAAACAAACCATGATGTTGTTATCACTTATAAAATAGATGACCTTAGTCCAAACCGTAGTTGTAGTCATCGTCTTGCATGGCTTCAACTTCACCAAGGAGGTAACCATTTCCGACTTGAGAGAAGAAGTCGTGGTTGGAAGTTCCTGTTGAAATACCGTTCATAACGATTGGGTTGACATCATCTGCTGAGTCTGGGAAGAGTGGATCTTGTCCCAGGTTCATGAGTGCCTTGTTGGCATTGTAGCGAAGGAAGGTTTTGACTTCTTCCGTCCAACCAACACCGTCATAGAGGCTTTCTGTATAGCCTTCTTCATTTTCATAAAGAGTGTAGAGCAGGTCGTACATCCATTCTTTGAGTTTTTCTTGCTCTTCTTCAGGCAATTCATTGAAACCGAGTTGGAATTTGTATCCGATATAGGTTCCGTGAACAGACTCATCACGAATGATCAATTTAATGATTTCAGCGACGTTGGCTAGTTTATTGTTACCAAGATAGTAGAGGGGAGTGAAGAAACCAGAGTAGAAGAGGAAGGTTTCAAGGAAAACGCTGGCAACTTTCTTTTCAAGTGGGCTACCGTTTAGGTAGATTTCGTTGACGATCTCAGCCTTCTTTTGTAGGTAAGGATTGGTATTGGTCCATTCGAAAATTTCTTCAATCTCAGCCTTAGTATTCAAGGTAGAAAAGATTGATGAGTAAGATTTAGCGTGGACAGATTCCATAAATTGGATGTTATTGAAAACAGCTTCCTCATGTGGTGTACGGATGTCTGAACGAAGTGCCTGAACTCCTGTTTCAGATTGCATGGTATCCAAAAGTGTCAAACCACCAAAGACTTTTCCTACCAAGTCTTTTTCTACATTTGATAGCTTTCTCCAGTCATCCAAGTCATTTGACAAGGGAATACGTGTATCAAGCCAGAATTGCTCCGTCAGTTTTTCCCAAGTTGATTTGTCGATGACATCTTCGATGGCATTCCAGTTAATGGCTTTGTAGTAAGTTTCCATTTTGAAATCTCTTTCTGTGTTTAGTATTGCGAACTCACAATTACTTCTATTTTATCATAATTCTAGAGGAGTATCGCACAAAAAGTCGGAAGCCCGACTTTTTGTTATTTCATAGTATAGATGCTTATTCTAGTTTAGCAGGGTGAATGAATCACTTATCTGAGAAAAAGTAGTTTTCTCAAGCAAAGATTAAATCACACAGCTTTCACATTGGTTGGCACCGACTTCTCCACCATCATCTGTAAAGGTACGGACGTAGTAGATAGACTTGATACCCTTGTTAAAGGCATAGTTACGAAGGATAGACAAGTCACGTGTCGTTTGCTTATTTTCCTTCTTCCATTCGTAAAGACCTTTTGGAATGTCACTACGCATGAAGAGAGTGAGTGAAAGTCCTTGGTCCACGTGCTCAGTTGCAGCAGCATAGACATCAATCACCTTACGCATATCCATGTCGTAGGCAGAAGTGTAGTAAGGAATGGTTTCTGTTGACAAGCCAGCAGCAGGATAGTAGATTTTACCGATTTTCTTTTCTTGACGTTCTTCGATACGTTGCGTAATCGGGTGGATAGAAGCAGAAACGTCGTTGATGTAACTGATAGAACCATTTGGCGCTACAGCAAGGCGGTTTTGGTGGTAAAGACCATCTGCTTGAACCTTGTCGCGAAGTTCAGCCCAATCAGCAGCACTTGGGATATAGACATCTTTGAAGAGTTCCTTAACACGTTCTGATTTTGGAACAAACTCGCCAGTTACATACTTGTCAAAGTAGCTTCCGTTAGCATAGTCTGATTTTTCAAAGTTATGGAAGGTAATACCACGTTCACGCGCGATATTGTTTGATTCTACCAAGGTCCAGTAGTTCATGAGCATGAAGTAGATGCTTGTAAATTCAACAGACTCAGGCGATCCATATTCAATCAATTGTTGGGCAAGGTAGCTGTGAAGTCCCATTGCACCAAGTCCAAAGGTGTGAGCTTGGCTATTTCCGTGGTCGATGGTAGGAACAGCTACGATGTGTGAACTATCTGTAACGAAAGTAAGGGCACGAACCATAGCACGGATTGAGCGACCAAAGTCAGGTGAAGTCATCATGTTGACCACGTTGGTTGAACCAAGGTTACATGAAACGTCCGTTCCCATTTGAAGGAATTCTTGAGCGTCGTTAATCAAGCTTGGTTCTTGGACTTGAAGAATTTCAGAACACAAGTTACTCATGATGATTTTTCCATCAACAGGATTTGCACGATTAGCTGTATCAATGTTGACTACATAAGGATAGCCAGACTCTTGCTGTAATTTAGAGATTTCAGTTTCCAAATCACGCGCCTTGATTTTTGTCTTGCGGATGTTTGGATTTGCGACCAATTCATCGTATTTTTCAGTGATGTCGATGTAGTTGAATGGCACACCGTATTCAAGCTCTACAGAGTAAGGACTGAAGAGGTACATTTCTTCATTTTTACGAGCCAATTCATAGAATTTATCTGGTACTACAACACCAAGTGATAGAGTTTTGACACGAACTTTTTCATCAGCGTTTTCTTTCTTAGTTGAAAGGAAGGCGATGATATCTGGGTGAAAGACATTGAGGTAAACAACACCAGCACCTTGACGTTGACCCAATTGGTTAGAGTAAGAGAAGCTATCTTCGAAGAGTTTCATGACTGGTACGACACCAGAAGCGGCACCTTCATAACCTTTGATAGGTGCGCCCGCTTCACGAAGGTTGCTGAGGGTAATTCCCACACCACCACCAATTCGTGAAAGTTGAAGAGCCGAGTTGATAGAACGTCCGATAGAGTTCATATCATCCGTTACTTGGATTAAGAAGCAAGATACCAACTCCCCACGACGAGCACGTCCAGCATTCAAGAAGGAAGGAGTAGCAGGTTGGTAGCGTTGGTGGATGATTTCATTGGCAATATCGATTGCAACAGCTTCATTCCCATCAGCGAAATAAAGGGCGTTAAAGAAGACGCGGTCTTCCATACTTTCAAGATAGTATTCACCGTCGTTAGTCTTTAAGGCATATTGATTGTAAAATTTATAAGCTGCCATGAAAGACTTGAATTGGAAGTTTTGGTCTTTGATAAATTGATGCAATTCTTCCAAGAATTCGGGACGGTATTTCTTGATAAAGGCTGTTTCGATGTAGTTGTGTTCAATGAGGTAGTCGATTTTATCAGTGATTGAATCAAAAACCATAGTGTTTGGAACTACATTTTCTTTAAAGAAGGCATCCAAGGCTTCCTTATCTTTATGAAGCATGATTTGTCCATTGACAGGACGGTTGATTTCGTTATTAAGACGGAAGTAAGTCACGTCCTCAAGATGTTTTAATCCCATAAAATTTCCCTTATCTAATTACAAAAGAAAGGCTTCTAAGTTAGCCCTAGAAGCAGTTTCTTCTGGATGATGTACTAAGATTATGCTAATTGTTTCAATTTTCCTGGTTGGAAACCTGAAAAGACTTCAGTTGGTGTTTGGATAACAGGAGCTGCGCTGAAACCGAGCTCTTTAACTTGATCGATGTACTCAGGTTGCTCATCAAGATTGATTTCACGATAAGCGACATTATTACTGTCCAAGAAACGTTTGGTCATTTTACATTGGACACAGTTGTTTTTAGAATAAACGGTTACCATTGTGTAACTCCTCTTTCAAAATAGATTACTTTTTTAGTATATCAGAAAATAAATTTTTGTCAATCATTTAAAACTAAATATAGTGGTCTTTTTTTCTATCAAACACACATAGACACAATATATAGTGTTTTGTTTGTGAAATAGCAAAGAATATCCTACAAGTAGTTTTTTGGAAAACTATATCCTGTGTTTTGTCAATAAATATAGAAGATTTTCAGCAAGTTATCTGAAAGGAAATCGAATAAATCCCATAAAATGCTTGAAAAAAATCCGAGAAGATGATATAATACCAAATTGTAAGGGTTATCACATATAACTCAAAAAAAGAAAGAACAAAAGGAGAGTCAAACTATGGCTTCTAAAGATTTCCACGTAGTGGCAGAAACAGGTATTCACGCACGTCCAGCAACATTGTTGGTACAAACTGCTAGCAAATTTGCTTCAGATATCACTCTTGAGTATAAAGGTAAATCAGTTAACCTTAAATCAATCATGGGTGTTATGAGTCTTGGTGTTGGCCAAGGTGCTGACGTAACTATCTCAGCTGAAGGTGCAGATGCAGATGACGCTATCGCTGCAATCTCAGAAACAATGGAAAAAGAAGGATTGGCATAAGGAAAATGACAGAAATGCTTAAAGGAATCGCAGCATCTGACGGTGTTGCAGTTGCAAAAGCATATCTACTCGTTCAACCGGATTTGTCATTCGAGACTGTTTCAGTCGAAGATACAAACGCAGAAGAGGCTCGTTTGGATGTAGCTCTTGAAGCTTCTCAAAACGAGCTTTCTCTTATCCGTGAGAAAGCTGTAGGTACGCTTGGTGAAGAAGCGGCTCAAGTTTTTGACGCTCATTTGATGGTTCTTGCTGACCCAGAATTGATTGGTCAGATTAAAGAAACAATCCGTGCTAAGAAAGTCAATGCAGAAGCAGGTCTTAAAGAAGTGACTGACATGTTCATCACTATCTTTGAAGGCATGGAAGACAACCCATACATGCAAGAACGTGCAGCGGATATCCGCGACGTGACAAAACGTGTATTGGCAAACCTTCTTGGTAAGAAATTGCCAAACCCAGCTTCTATCAATGAAGAAGTAATTGTGATTGCGCATGACTTGACACCATCTGATACAGCTCAATTGGACAAAAACTTTGTAAAAGCTTTTGTAACAAATATCGGTGGACGTACAAGTCACTCAGCTATCATGGCACGTACACTTGAAATTGCAGCTGTATTGGGAACAAATAACATCACTGAAGTGGTGAAAGACGGTGATATCCTTGCCGTTAACGGAATCACTGGTGAAGTGATTATCAACCCAACAGATGAACAAGCGGCTGAATTTAAAGCAGCTGGTGAAGCTTATGCTAAACAAAAAGCTGAATGGGCACTTTTGAAAGATGCTCAAACAGTGACTGCTGACGGTAAACACTTCGAGTTGGCTGCTAACATCGGTACTCCAAAAGACGTTGAAGGTGTTAACAACAACGGTGCAGAAGCTGTTGGACTTTACCGTACAGAGTTCTTGTACATGGATTCTCAAGATTTCCCAACAGAAGACGAGCAGTATGAAGCATACAAGGCTGTTCTTGAGGGAATGAATGGTAAACCAGTCGTTGTTCGTACAATGGATATCGGTGGTGATAAGGAACTTCCTTACTTCGATATGCCACATGAAATGAACCCATTCCTTGGATTCCGTGCCCTTCGTATCTCTATTTCTGAAACTGGAGATGCAATGTTCCGTACACAAATTCGTGCCCTTCTTCGTGCTTCTGTTCATGGTCAATTGCGTATCATGTTCCCAATGGTTGCCCTCTTGAAAGAATTCCGTGCAGCTAAAGCCGTTTATGAAGAAGAAAAAGCAAATCTTCTTGCTGAAGGAGTTGCAGTTGCGGATGACATCCAAGTTGGTATCATGATTGAAATCCCTGCAGCAGCTATGCTTGCAGACCAATTTGCAAAAGAAGTAGACTTTATGTCAATTGGTACAAACGACTTGATCCAATACTCAATGGCAGCAGACCGTATGAACGAGCAAGTTTCATACCTTTACCAACCATATAACCCATCAATCCTTCGCTTGATCAACAACGTTATCAAGGCAGCACACGCTGAAGGTAAATGGGCTGGTATGTGTGGTGAGATGGCTGGTGACCAAAAAGCTGTTCCACTTCTTGTCGGAATGGGCTTGGATGAGTTCTCTATGTCAGCAACATCTGTACTTCGTACACGTAGCTTGATGAAGAAATTGGACACTGCTAAGATGGAAGAGTACGCTAACCGTGCCCTTACAGAGTGTTCAACAATGGAAGAAGTTCTTGAACTTCAAAAAGAATACGTTAACTTTGATTAATGTCATTAACCTTGTAACCTAGTTGCAAGGTTTTTTGATACATTTTGGAAAAGTATGGTCTTATAAAGTCCACTTTGCAATGAGCCAGAGGCATGATATAATAGGGGAAACAAATAGAATAAGAGAGAAACCATGTCTAAAGAAATTGATATTGAGTATTACCACCAGCTAGCCTTGCAAAAGCAAAAGGAGCATCGAAAAGTTTTAGCCAATTTGAAGAAAAAACCACCAAAAAATCTAGATAAGATAGCTCAGCAGATTCACCAAGAAGTATTTGCGGAGATTGATTGTACGGCCTGTGCTAACTGTTGTAAGACATTGGGGCCTGACTTTAAAGAAGCGGATATTACACGAATCGCCAAGTATTTTAAGATGAAATTACCTGCTTTTGAAGCAGAGTTTTTGCAGGTAGATGAAGATGGGGACAAGGTTTTCAAATCTATGCCCTGTCCCTTTTTAGGAGGAGATAATCTCTGTTCCATCTATGACGTTCGTCCAAAGGCCTGTCGTGAATTTCCCCATACAGACCGTAAAAAAATCCATCAAATCAACCATTTGACGATTAAGAATACTTTGACCTGTCCAGCAGCCTATCTATTTGTTGAGAAATTAAAGGATAAGTTATAGAGATTTGCGGCTTTAAATCTTGTACAAAGATTACAGGATAAAAATTCTCATAATAACTAGAAATATGAAGGGAGAACTTCTATGCCTAGACCAAAAACCAAAGAGGAACTAATATTAGCCTCTAAGGAGAGTTACGAAAATCTCAATCTCTTCATCTCTAAACTAAGCGAAGAAGAGTTGCAGCCTCTTTTTGATTTTTCAAAAGACCAAAAGAAAAAAGAAGCGCACTGGAAAAGAGATAAAAATTTACGGGATGTTTTGGTCCATCTCTATGAATGGCATCAGTTACTTTTGATTTGGGTACATTCTAATCAAAAAGGTCACGAAAGACCTTTTCTCCCTGAACCTTATAATTGGAAAACTTATGGAGAACTAAATGTCGCTTTTTGGAAGAAGCACCAGAAAACCTCCTTAGAAGAAGCGACTAGACTCCTAGAACAATCACATAGGGAGGTTTTAGAGTTGATAGAAGTTTTTAGCAATGACGAACTCTTTACCAAAGGTGTCTATAGGTGGACGGGAGGGACAAGTCTAGGTTCCTATTTTGTCAGTAGCACTTCCAGTCACTATGATTGGGCTCTGAAAAAACTCAAAGCTCACCGGAAGAATTGTAAGGTATAGATGGCCTGTTTGAAATGGCAAGAATGAGTTCTTTTAAACGTAAGATAAAAGCAAAGGGCTATCAAGTGATGTAGCCCTTTTGAGTTATACAAGCAAATTACCATGCAAAAGCTGTCGTTGGAGCATTGAGTGCTTCTAACCACTGTTTGTTTTTTACGGGGCAAAGAGTTACAGATATACCTGCCATATCCAGACTGGTCATAAATGTTCCTGATTTTATAAAGATAATAGTGACTCCTTCAATTTCTAAGAGTTGAAGGAGATCATTGAGAAATATGCCCATTTCTAGGTTGGTAGTAGTGCCTAGATTATTTACAAGCAATATAAATTGATCACCCTTTTTCCAATGATAGTGTAATCTTAATTTACTTATAATTTCATTTGCAAGGATTTCTGACGATTGAAATGGGACGATACGATAACCTTCTTCACCGTGTATCCCAATACCATAGGAAATATTTCCTTCTTCCAAGTTAAATAGTGGAAGGGTGGCTTGGGGGAGACTAGCAGATTTCGTTGCAAAGCCAATCGTTGCGATTTCGGGAGCAAGTTCATGACCTAAATCAGTTAGTTGCTCGATGTCGGCACCGTTCTGAGCTGCATATCCTAGGATTTTATGAAGCAAAATTGTCCCTGCAAGCCCTCTTCCTCTAATTTGAAATCTATTGTGAGGTTCAATGGAAATATCATCATGTGCTAGACTATAGCCGACTTTAATTCCTTCTTGTCTAGCAGTATTAATGGCCCAGCTAAATTCTTTGATGTCTGCTTCGAAATTTTTTACAATGATGAAGACACCGTGACCATTGTTTAAAAAACGAATGGACTCTAAGATTTCAGTTCTTGTAGGAGGAGTAAATAATTGGCCATAGATAGCAGCGGTAAGCATTCCTTCTCCCACATATCCAATATGCGCAGGTTCGTGACCGGAACCTCCACCCGACAATATTGGAACCTGATGAGGATTGCGATTTTTTTGATAGACTAATGGTAAGGTAGGGTGTTTTTCTAATTCAGGATGACTGCTGACAGTTGCTGAAATGTAACTTGAAATAATTTTCTGTTTATGATTTGAAATAAATGTCATTGTGGTCTCTTTCCAATAATCGTCATGATGAGATAGTCTGGTTGTGGAACTGGACTTTTTTTATTGACGTAAGCTTTCACGATTTCTGCTAGAGCATGTGAATGATAGTCTAACAAAAAACAAGTATAAGCAGATGAATCGATATCAATCTGACCGTATTCTCTTAAAATTTTTGATACAAGCAAGCGACAGTAGCTTATAAAGTGGTCATAGAAGTTATTTTGCCCTTGAATATCAAAAAGTTGAATATAAAAGTCACGCTCTTGTTCGAAATAAAGAAATAATTCTTGTAATAGTTTTTGGCCTGAAATGAAGTCCAAGTTATTGGTAATATACTCGGTTAAGTCAGTTTCAAATATCCAGTCTAGCAGTTCATATTTGTCAAGAAAATGATTGTAAAAGGTCTGTCTACGAATGCCAGCTGATTCCATGATATCTACAATAGAGATTTTATCAAATTCTTTAGTAGCTAATAGGTCTCTAAATGCCTTGGCAATCCGTTTTTTTGTAATAAGTGATGATGCCATAGGAAGCCTTTCTTTTACTTACTTCATTTTACCAAAAAAATGTTTTAAATGGGTTTAAAAGGGGACAAATAATAGAATCTGTCCCTTACAAGCCAGCAGTAAAAAATATATAATGAAAGCGAAAATAAAGATACATGCCGAAAGGAGTTTCTCATGAAAAAAATTATAAATGAACCGACACAAGTTGTTGATGAAATGCTACAGGGGTTGTCATTCATGCATGATGACTTGGTAGAACGCTTAGATGGTTTTGACGTTATCGTTAGAAAGGCAGAAAAGACAGGAAAAGTTGGTCTCATTTCAGGTGGAGGTTCAGGACATGAACCAAGTCATGCTGGATTTGTAGGAGATGGAATGTTGTCTGCTGCCATTTGTGGAGCAGTCTTCACTTCACCTACTCCGGACCAAATTTTAGAAGCCATTAAGGCGGCTGATGAAGGTGCTGGAGTTTTCATGGTCATCAAGAACTATTCTGGTGACATTATGAACTTTGAAATTGCACAAGAACTTGCTGAAATGGAAGGTATTGATGTAGCAAGCGTTGTGGTTGATGATGATATCGCTGTTGAAAATAGTCTCTATACCCAAGGGCGTCGAGGTGTTGCAGGTACTATATTAGTCCATAAAATTTTGGGTGATGCGGCTCGTTCTGGCAAATCATTATCTGAAATGAAGGACTTGGCCGATAAACTTGTCTTAGAAATTAAAACAATTGGACTGGCCTTGTCTGGAGCAACCGTCCCTGAGGTTGGAAAACCTGGATTTGTTCTAGAAGATGATGAATTTGAATATGGTGTTGGTATTCACGGTGAACCCGGATATAAAAAAGAGAAAATGCAACCTTCAGCACAATTGGCTTCAGAATTGGTTGAAAAATTATCTGAAGGTTTCCAACTTAAAGCTGGTGAACGCTATGGGCTTCTCATCAATGGTTTAGGAAGCACCCCTCTGATGGAGCAATACGTATTTGCAAATGATGTGTCTAAATTACTCCATGAAAAAGGTGTTGAGTTGGCATTTAAGAAAATTGGAAACTATATGACCTCAATCGATATGGCTGGCTTGTCATTGACATTGATTCGATTGGCAGATGATGAGTGGTTGGATGCTCTAAATGCACCTGTTACTACACCAGCTTGGTAGAACTCAAGGAGGAAATGTCGTATGAATGCTGAACAAGCTCTTGAATGGATGAAGCTTTTTAATGAAAAGATTCAAGAACAGAAAGATTACCTTAGTGAGCTAGATACTCCTATAGGAGATGGAGACCACGGTGGAAATATGGCGCGTGGAATGGCTGCGGTTATGGAAAACTTAGAAGGAAAGCAATTTGAGACCAGCAGTGATGTGTTTAAACTTGTCTCAATGCAATTACTGAGCAAGGTAGGAGGTGCTTCTGGTCCTCTGTATGGCTCTGCTTTTATGGGCATGGCCAAAGCTGATTCAAATTCGAAATTAGAAGAAATCTTACAAAGTGGTTTGGATATGATTGTCAAACGTGGGAAAGCAGAAGTTGGAGAGAAGACAATGGTTGACGTTTGGACTCCTGTTATTGCTGCCTTGTCTGATGGCCAATTGACTCAAGAGGTTATTGATAAGCTAGTGAATGCTACCAAAGATTTACTTGCAACTAAAGGAAGGGCATCTTATGTAGGAGAACGTTCTCTTGGACATATTGATCCTGGATCATTCTCATCAGGATTACTCTTTACTGCTCTTTTAGAAACTGGGGTGGTTTAATGGGAAGTATTGGTCTTGTTATCGTTTCACATTCCAAAAATATTGCACAAGGTGTTGTTGAACTGATTAGTGAAGTGGCTAAAGATGTTCCGATTACTTATGTAGGAGGAACCGAAGATGGAGGAATTGGAACTAGTTTTGATCAAGTAGATAGGGTTGTTTCCGAAAATCCAGCAGATACTTTATTAGCCTTTTTTGACCTAGGTTCTGCTAAAATGAACTTAGAAATGGTGGCTGATTTCAGTGATAAAAGTATCATGATCAATAGGGTTCCAATTGTAGAAGGTGCCTATACTGCAGCTGCTCTTCTTCAGGCTGGTGCAGAACTGTCAGTTATTCAAACACAGTTGGCGGAGCTTGAAATCAATAAATAAGGAATTTTACTATAACTCTTTTTATAGGTGGGCTATTGATTATCTCAACTATCAAATTTTAAGTAAATAATTTCAAAATCAGAAAGGGATTGCTTGGGCAGTTCCTTTTTGTTTAAAAGGAGTAGAATCATAGTGTTTCTAAATTGTGAATCATTCAAAACTGATTGTGATGGGACTATTCTAGCTATAGAATCCTTCAAAAATTAAAATTTAAGGCAATCAATGGCTTAGAATAGTGCGAAAACATTTAGTTTATAGGAATTCTAGGTCTAGAATTGCATGGATATTTATGAAGTTGAGGTATTCGATAGTTAGGATAGTTCTATTCTGAAAGATTTGGGCTGTCAATCTTCTAGAATAGTAGTTTGCCAATGAATTTTGTTGAAAGATTCCTTGTTTTATGGTAGTCTAAAGTAAAAGAAAGCCCTACCATTATATTTGTATCTTTAATCTGACTTGGTTTAGGTCTAGAAGAGGGATAGATATTTGGGATTTTAAATAACAATTATATTTTCACTTGCAAAAAATGTATTTCAACTTTATCTAATGTAGAAGAAGGAAATATCATAAAATGCTTATGACTTGTTGGAAAGAGAATGTGAGCTAAAAATGGATTCTCTTTACATATTAGGAGTAGGTAGATGAGTAATCTAGAGTCAATTCGTAAAGCGCATATCATCGTGTGGGGTGCCTATCTATTTTTATTATTAAGGGCGCCACTAATTAGCAGCACTGAGTATTTCTTGCTTATTTTTTTAGCGTTTCTCTATTCAATAGTATCGCTACCTATATACTCTGTGAAGAATAAAATAGTATCCATTTGTTTGGCTATAAACTCGATTCTGTTAATTAGTTTTCCAATTTTAATCAATAAATTTTTCCCAGGAAACGTTTCTACTTATATCGTATTAATAAGTAATTTTATCATGGAGTTTTTAATCTTTAATAAAATTGGTAAAGATTTTGATACTAGATTAGCTAGTGAGTATAGGAAAATCAGTCAGTTTAAAAGTAAGATGTCTCAATCCCCTTGGATAAAATATTTAGAGATTTCTAGTTTTATATTAACTATATTTCCATTTATTCTTCATGGTACAGTTGCTAATCGTGTATTGACTCTTATCTTTTTGATAAAAATTTGTGTAGATACTATGATAAAGTTTCTATTAAACAGAATCTTTAAGACAAGTGAGGTAATGAAAAGGAGAATATTTTCTCTTTTCGCACTAGATTTGATTGTCTATTTATTTTTAGGCTATGTTTTAGCAATGCAAAAAGACGGATACCTATTTTCAATTCTACTAATTTTTTCTAATTTCTCACTTCCCTTTATCAGAGAAAAAGAGTACGAATTATTTAAAAATAAGAAGTGAGATAGATATGGTTAAATCTTAGTTCTCTTTAAAATCAAATCAGATAGAGAAAAGATATCTTATCTAGGTAACAAAGTGCTTTTAATAGAGTCACCGATTACTTGTTAGGATTATGTCCTGACCATATTCAATTAAAAGGAGAATATTTAAAATGAAACATTTTTTTGCAGGAATTGGTGAGATAAGATTTAGTAGTTATCTATTATCTCTATGCGTAGGACTAGCCCCTCTTTTTCATATCTATGTAATAGGCTCTGAAATGAGTTTTGTGAAAATAGTGTTATCTATTTTGGGAATTATATTTGTTTGTATTTTAACTATTGCTCGAATTTATAGAAGATTTTTCTATAATAAAAATAAACTTGACTAGAATAGTATGGATTAGTTAATCAATTAGAACGATTATTCTTTGTGATACTATACCACTTTTAAGTTTTTACATTGAACAGCTGGCTGAAGTGAAAGTTGTTTATCTTAGAAAGGAAAACCTCAAATTGTCCTACAAATTTCTACTCTTCGACCTCGATCACACTCTGCTTGATTTTGATGCTGCTGAGGATGTGGCTTTGACCCAACTTCTAAAAGAAGAAGGAGTTGCAGATATTCAAGCTTATAAAGACTACTACGTTCCTATGAATAAGGCTCTCTGGAAGGACTTGGAGCAAAAGAAAATTAGTAAACAAGAGCTGGTTAACACGCGCTTTTCTCGTTTATTTGCTCATTTTGGACAGGAAAAAGACGGTAGTTTTCTAGCCCAGCGTTACCAATTTTACCTATCCCAACAAGGGCAAGCTTTTTCAGGTGCTCATGAACTCTTAGACAGTCTCATCGAGCGAGATTTCGACTTGTATGCTGCGACAAATGGCATTACTGCCATTCAGACAGGGCGTTTAGCTCAATCTGGTCTAGCACCTTATTTCAATCAAGTCTTTATCTCTGAACAGTTGCAAACACAAAAGCCTGATGCTCTCTTCTATGAAAAAATTGGCCAGCAGATTGCTGGATTTAGTAAAGAAAAGACGCTGATGATTGGAGACTCTCTAACCGCCGACATTCAAGGTGGTAATAACGCTGGGATTGACACTATCTGGTACAACCCTCATCACCTCGAAAATCACACACAAGCCCAGCCAACCTACGAAGTTCATTCTTACCAAGACTTGCTGGATTGTTTAGATAAACTGTAAAAAGTGGTTTAGAAAGCCACTTTTTGCTATAATAGAGGCAGTAAAAACGAAGGAGTTGGCTATGCAACACTCATCTTGGCATGCTTTGATTAAGGAGCAATTACCTGAGGGTTATTTCGGGAAAATCAATCAGTTTATGGAGCAAGTCTATGCTCAAGGGACTGTTTATCCACCTAAGGAAAAGGTTTTTCAGGCTCTCTTGACAACACCGCTTGAAGAGGTTAAGGTGGTGATTCTAGGACAAGATCCCTATCACGGGCCAGGTCAAGCGCAGGGCTTGAGTTTTTCTGTACCTGACTCTATCCCAGCTCCGCCATCCTTACAAAATATCTTGAAAGAATTGTCAGATGATCTTGGCGTTAAGAAATCCCATGATTTGACAGCATGGGCTGAGCAAGGAGTCTTGCTTCTTAATGCTTGCTTGACTGTTCCTACTGGACAGGCCAATGGTCATGCTGGTCAGATATGGGAGCCTTTTACGGATGCTGTGATTCAGGTGGTCAATCATCTAGATAGACCAGTGGTCTTTATACTCTGGGGAGCCTACGCACGTAAGAAGAAGGCTTTAGTTACCAATCCTCATCACTTGATTATTGAATCAGCCCATCCCAGTCCTTTGTCAGTTTATAGAGGATTTTGGGGTTCCAAGCCTTTTTCCAAGGCCAATGCATTCTTAAAAGAGACAGGACAAGAGCCAATCGATTGGCTTAGATAAGGAGAAAATATGCCTCAGTTAGCGACAATTTGCTACATTGATAATGGGAAAGAATTGCTCATGCTCCACCGTAATAAGAAGCCCAATGATGTCCATGAAGGGAAATGGATTGGTGTGGGTGGCAAACTAGAGCGTGGAGAGACGCCTCAGGAATGCGCGGCGCGTGAAATCCTCGAAGAAACAGGACTGAAAGCTAAGCCAGTTCTAAAAGGTATTATCACATTTCCTGAATTTACACCAGATTTAGACTGGTACACCTATGTTTTTAAAGTGACAGAGTTTGAGGGTGAATTGATTGATTGCAACGAGGGAACGCTAGAATGGGTTCCCTATGATGAGGTTTTGAGCAAGCCTACTTGGGAAGGTGACCATACCTTTGTTGAGTGGCTTTTAGAGGATAAACCCTTCTTTTCAGCTAAGTTTGTTTATGATGGGGATAAATTATTGGATACCCAAGTTGATTTCTATGAATAAAGGAGAAAGCAGATGCTATTAATCAAAAATGGTCGTGTTATGGATCCCAAGTCTGGTCTAGATCAAGTGTGTGATGTCTTGGTTCAAGATGGGAAAATTATCAAAATTGCGCCTGAAATCAAAGAAGAAGGAGCAGAAATCCTAGATGCTACTGGTCTTGTAGTTGCTCCTGGATTGGTTGATATCCATGTTCATTTCCGTGAACCTGGTCAGACCCACAAGGAAGACATCCATACTGGTGCCCTAGCAGCCGCTGCAGGTGGTTTTACAACGGTTGTCATGATGGCTAATACCAGTCCAACCATTTCAGATGTGGAGACTTTGCAAGAAGTTCTCCAGTCAGCTGCCAAAGAGAAGATTAATGTCAAGACGGTTGCGACCATTACTAAGAATTTTAATGGGCAAGATTTGACTGACTTTAAGGCCCTCTTAGAAGCTGGAGCTGTTGGTTTTTCTGATGACGGTATTCCGCTTGAAAGCAGTAAAGTTGTAAAGGAAGCCATGGAGGAAGCCAAAAAACTCAATACCTTTATTAGTCTCCATGAGGAAGATCCAGGTTTGAATGGGATTCTTGGTTTTAACGAAAATATTGCTAAAGAACATTTCCATATCTGCGGTGCGACTGGGGTGGCTGAGTATGCTATGATGGCGCGTGATGTCATGATTGCCTATGCAACTAAGGCCCATGTTCATATCCAGCATTTGTCTAAGGAGGAAAGTGTTAAAGTAGTGGAGTTTGCTCAGAAATTGGGTGCACAAGTTACAGCAGAAGTAGCGCCACAGCATTTTTCTAAGACCGAAGCCCTTCTTTTGACACAAGGTAGCAATGCTAAGATGAATCCACCACTTCGTTTGGAATCAGACCGTCGTGCCGTTATCGAAGGTCTCAAATCAGGTGTCATCACTGTGATTGCGACTGACCACGCGCCTCACCATGCAGACGAGAAAAATGTCGATGATATTACCAAGGCACCGTCTGGCATGACTGGCTTAGAAACATCTCTTTCCCTTGGATTGACTTATTTGGTGGAAGCTGGGGAGTTGAGCTTGATGGAATTACTCGAAAAAATGACATACAACCCATCCAAGCTTTACAACTTTGAAGCAGGTTACTTGGCTGAGAATGGTCCAGCGGACATCACTATTTTTGATGCTAATGCTGACCGCCTTGTGGACTCCCATTTTTCTTCGAAAGCAGCTAATTCACCATTTATCGGTGAAACCTTAAAAGGGCAGGTTAAATATACCATCTGTAAGGGACAAATCGTCTATCAAAACTAGGTGGGAGTCTGCTCTGTAAACAAAAAGAATAGAGAGCCTATATGTACCAAACCTATCATTTTAAAGACAAGTTTATCTTATTTTTAAAGATATTTTTCCCTATCCTGATTTATCAATTTGCCAATTATTCTGCCTCCTTTGTTGATACGACTATGACAGGCCAATACAATACCATGGACTTGGCTGGTGTGTCTATGGCAACCAGTATCTGGAATCCCTTCTTTACATTCCTAACAGGGATTGTATCAGCTCTGGTGCCCATCATTGGTCACCATCTTGGGCGAGGTAAAAAGGAAGAAGTGGCGTCTGATTTTTACCAGTTTATCTATCTGGCCTTGGGACTATCTATGGTCTTACTGGGGATGGTACTTTTCCTGGCACCACCAATCTTGAATCATATTGGACTAGAAGCACCAGTGGCGGCAGTAGCAGTTCGCTATCTTTGGTTTTTATCTATTGGCATTATCCCCCTGTTGCTCTTTAGTGTCATTCGCTCCTTGCTGGATTCGCTGGGGTTGACCAAGCTGTCCATGTATCTCATGCTTTTGTTGCTTCCTCTCAATAGTGGATTTAATTATCTCTTGATTTTCGGAGCCTTTGGTGTTCCAGAACTGGGAGGTGCTGGTTCTGGTTTAGGTACTTCTTTAGCCTACTGGGTCTTGCTGGGAATTTCTGTTCTGGTTCTATTTAAACAGGAGAAGCTCAAAGCCCTACATCTTAAGAAACGAATTCCACTTAATATGGATAAAATCAAGGAAGGAGTTCGATTGGGTCTGCCTATTGGGGGGACTGTCTTTGCGGAAGTGGCTATCTTTTCCGTGGTTGGTTTGATTATGGCTAAGTTCTCATCCTTGATTATCGCTAGTCACCAGTCAGCTATGAACTTTTCAACTCTCATGTACGCCTTTCCTATGAGTATCTCATCGGCTATGGCTATTGTTGTTTCCTATGAAGTGGGTGCCAAGCGATTTGATGATGCGAAAACCTATATTAGTCTAGGAAGATGGACAGCCCTTATTTTTGCGGGCTTCACCTTATCTTTCCTTTACATTTTTAGGGGAAATGTGGCCAGTCTTTATGGTAACGACCCAGAATTTATCGATTTGACAGCGCGTTTTTTGACTTATAGTCTTTTCTTCCAGTTAGCAGATACCTTTGCGGCACCCCTTCAGGGAATTTTACGAGGTTATAAGGATACAGTGATTCCTTTTTACCTTGGTTTGGTTGGTTATTGGGGTGTAGCAATCCCAGTGGCTATGGTCTTTGATTCCCTAACAGATTTTGGAGCTTATTCTTACTGGATTGGTTTGATTATTAGTCTAATCATAAGTGGGGCTCTCTACCGTTGGCGTTTAACTGTGATTATGAAGAGATTTGAATCTGTAGAAAAATCTAAACGCTAAAAAGTTTGTGAAAAAATATTCTTAATAAGAAAATCCCTTGTTTTCATGGGGTTTTCTTTTTTATTTTGTGAATTTTTCTTTAGTAAAACTTTGACAGTATTTGCCAAAAACGGTAAAATAGTAAGGTAAGAAGAAAGTTAGAAAGGCAAGAAGATGTCAATTTTAGATAAAAATCTTTTGCTAGAGATGTTCCGTAAGATGGAAGAAATCCGTCGTATGGACTTAAAAATTGCGCAATTAGTAAAGAAAGGGAAAGTGCCAGGAATGACGCACTTTTCTGTTGGAGAAGAGGCAGCTAACGTGGGTGCTATGTTGGCTCTCAATCCAGATGATCTAATTACCTCAAACCACCGTGGTCACGGACAAGCTATTGCCAAAGGAATTGACCTCAACGGAATGATGGCTGAAATCCTTGGAAAATACACTGGAACCTGTAAAGGTAAAGGTGGTTCTATGCATATTGCCGACCTTGATGCTGGTAACCTTGGTGCAAATGGTATCGTAGGTGGTGGTATGGGAATCGCTGTTGGTGCAGCCCTCAGTCAGCAAATGCAAAATACTGGGAAAATCGTTGTCTGCTTCTTTGGAGATGGTGCAACCAATGAAGGTGTTTTCCACGAAGCAGTGAACATGGCTTCTATCTGGAACCTGCCAGTCATTTTCTATTGCATTAACAACGGTTACGGTATCTCTGCGGATATCAAGAAAATGACCAATGTCGAACATATCCATCAACGTAGCGCCGCTTATGGAATTCCTGGAATGTTCATCGAAGATGGTAACAATGTCATCGACGTCTATGAAGGATTTAAGAAAGCTGTAGATCATGTTCGCAGTGGTAATGGTCCAGTCTTGATTGAAAGTGTAACTTACCGCTGGCTTGGTCACTCATCATCTGACCCTGGTAAATATCGTACACGTGAAGAAGTGGAATTGTGGAAACAAAAAGACCCAATCGAAAACCTTCGTAACTATCTCGTTGAAAATAACATTGCAAGTGCCGAAGAATTGGAAGAAATCCAAGCGCAAGTAAAGGAAGCAGTAGAAGCTTCTGTTAAATTTGCGGAAGAAAGTCCATTTCCACCGCTTGAATCAGCATTTGAAGATATTTACGCAGACTAAGGAGAAAGAGAAAAAATGGAAACAAAAACAATGTCCTTCCGTGACACCATTATCCTTGCTATGTCTGAGGAAATGCGTCGCGATGAAAATGTATTCTTGATGGGAGAAGACGTCGGTGTCTTCGGAGGAGACTTCGGTACTTCTGTCGGAATGCTTGAAGAATTTGGTCCAGAACGTGTTCGTGACTGTCCGATTTCTGAAGCTGCTATCTCTGGAGCAGCAGCAGGAGCAGCCATGACAGGACTTCGTCCAATCGTCGATATGACCTTCATGGACTTCTCGGTTATTGCCATGGACAATATCGTCAACCAAGCTGCTAAAACACGTTATATGTTTGGTGGTAAGGGTCAGGTTCCAATGACTGTTCGATGTGCAGCTGGTAATGGAGTTGGATCTGCAGCCCAGCACTCACAATCATTGGAATCTTGGTTTACTCACATTCCTGGACTTAAGGTTGTGGCTCCAGGTACACCTGCTGACATGAAAGGACTGCTCAAGTCTTCTATCCGTGATAACAACCCAGTTATTATTCTTGAGTACAAGTCAGAATTTAACCAAAAAGGGGAAGTGCCAGTTGATCCAGACTACACGATTCCACTTGGAGTTGGGGAAATCAAACGCGAAGGAACGGATGTAACAGTTGTTACTTATGGGAAAATGCTTCGCCGTGTGGTTCAAGCTGCTGAAGAATTAGCAGAAGAAGGAATTTCTGTTGAGATTGTTGACCCACGTACACTTGTTCCGCTTGATAAGGACCTCATCATTAACTCAGTTAAGAAGACTGGTAAGGTTGTTCTGGTTAACGATGCCCACAAAACAAGTGGCTATATCGGAGAGATTTCAGCTATCATTTCAGAATCAGAAGCATTTGACTATCTAGATGCACCAATCCGCCGTTGCGCAGGAGAAGATGTGCCGATGCCTTATGCTCAAAACCTAGAAAATACAATGATTCCGACAGTTGAAAGCATCAAAGATGCCATCCGTAAAACATATAACAAAGAATAGAATTACATAAGATAAGTTATGTAAAATAACGGTTGTTTTTAACTTTAGTAACTTGAGATATGTATTGTACCCAAGTTATTTGCAAATTTGCGACAGGAGAGAGTCGAATCGATGTTATTCGACGAACGACTTAGTAAGTCTACTAGGTTGACCGCCTAATAGCGGCAACCGTAGCAACTTGAGATACGTGTTGTATCCAAGTTGCTTGTAGAGTTGAACACGGGCTAAAAGCTCGGAAAAAAGATAAATCTCCTTGGCTTCATCGAAGCCATCGTCGATTTCCTATTTTTCAGTCGCTTTTAAATGCCCTTAGTATCATTTAATTGAATTCGGACGGAGGTCTGCGAAAAAAAGATTGACGATGTGTTCATCGAACACATCGTCAATCTCCTATTTTTTCATAGCCCTCTTCGTCCTTAATATCTTAGTATAGAATTGGAGAGGTCATGGCTGATGACAAGCTAAGAGCGACTCCTGCAGCTAGAAAGTTAGCGGATGATTTAGGTATCAACCTCTACGACGTTTCTGGCTCAGGTGCAAACGGTCGTGTCCACAAAGAAGACGTGGAAACTTATAAAGACACAAACGTGGTTCGCATTTCGCCACTTGCAAAACGAATTGCCCTCGAACATAACATTGCTTGGCAGGAAATCCAAGGAACGGGTCATCGTGGTAAAATCATGAAGAAGGATGTTTTGGCCTTGCTTCCTGAAAATATCGAAAACGACACCATCAAGTCTCCTGCTCAAATAGAAAAAGTGGAAGAGGTTCCTGATAATATCACTCCTTATGGTGAAATTGAGCGTATCCCAATGACACCAATGCGTAAGGTTATTGCCCAACGTATGGTCGAGTCTTACCTAACTGCGCCAACCTTCACCCTCAACTATGAAGTTGATATGACTGAAATGCTGGCTCTTCGTAAGAAGGTTCTTGAGCCAATTATGGAAGCAACTGGGAAGAAAACTACTGTAACAGACCTTCTTTCACTTGCTGTTGTTAAGACACTTATGAAACATCCATACATCAACGCTTCATTGACAGAAGACGGCAAGACTATTATCACGCACAACTACGTCAACCTTGCGATGGCAGTTGGGATGGATAATGGATTGATGACACCTGTTGTTTACAATGCTGAAAAACTAAGTTTATCAGAGTTGGTTGTTGCATTCAAAGACGTCATTGGCCGTACCTTGGATGGTAAATTGGCTCCAAGCGAACTGCAAAATTCAACATTCACAATCAGTAATTTGGGAATGTTTGGTGTTCAGTCCTTCGGTCCGATCATTAACCAACCAAACTCAGCTATTCTTGGTGTCAGTTCGACGATTGAGAAGCCAGTTGTCGTCAATGGTGAGATTGTGATTCGTCCTATTATGAGTCTTGGGTTAACAATTGACCACCGTGTCGTAGATGGTATGGCTGGTGCTAAATTTATGAAAGATTTGAAAGAATTGATTGAAAATCCAATCTCAATGTTGATTTAAGAACAAGAGTATTCATTTTAAAGATATAGATAAAGGAAGGAAGACATGGCCTTAGAAGTAATTATGCCAAAAGCCGGCGTGGATATGACAGAAGGACAAATCGTCCAATGGAATAAAAAAGTCGGAGAATTTGTAAAAGAAGGAGAAATCCTTTTGGAAATCATGACTGACAAAGTCAGCATGGAATTAGAAGCCGAAGAAGATGGGTACTTGATTGCCATCCTTAAAGGGGACGGTGAAACAGTTCCTGTAACGGAAGTTATCGGTTACCTAGGAGAAGAAGGGGAAAATATCCCAACAGCTGGAGCAGCAGCGCCAGAAGCTAGCCCAGCGCCTGCAGTTAGTGCCTCAAACGACGACGGCAAGAGCGATGACGCCTTTGATATCGTTGTGATTGGTGGTGGTCCTGCTGGTTATGTTGCAGCCATTAAAGCAGCACAACTCGGCGGTAAGGTTGCCCTTGTTGAGAAATCTGAACTCGGTGGAACCTGCTTGAACCGTGGATGTATCCCAACCAAGACCTACCTTCACAACGCAGAAATCATTGAAAATATCGGTCATGCAGCAAACCGTGGTATCGTCATCGAAAATCCAAACTTTACTGTAGATATGGACAAACTTTTAGAAACAAAATCTAAAGTTGTTAATACTCTTGTTGGTGGAGTTGCAGGTCTTCTTCGTAGCTACGGAGTTACTGTTCATAAGGGTATCGGTACTATTACTAAAGACAAGAATGTCTTGGTAAATGGTTCTGAATTGCTTGAAACCAAGAAAATCATCCTTGCCGGTGGTTCAAAAGTCAGCAAGATCAACGTCCCTGGTATGGAATCTCCACTTGTCATGACCAGTGATGACATTCTTGAAATGAATGAAGTACCAGAAAGCCTTGTTATCATCGGCGGTGGCGTTGTCGGTATAGAACTTGGTCAAGCTTTCATGACATTTGGTTCAAAAGTGACTGTTATCGAAATGATGGACCGTATCGTGCCAGCTATGGATGCGGAAGTTTCTAAGAACCTTCGCTTGATTCTTGAGCGTAAAGGTATGACCATCTTAACTGACACTAAGCTCCAAGAAATCATCGAGGAAAATGGTCAACTTCGTATCAAGGTCGAAGGAAAAGACGATATCATCGCAAGTAAAGCCCTTCTTTCAATCGGTCGTGTGCCAGACCTTGAAGGTATTGGAGATGTTGAGTTTGAATTGGATCGTGGACGTATCAAGGTCAACGAATACATGGAAACTTCTGTTCCAGGTATCTACGCACCAGGTGACATCAACGGTACTAAGATGTTGGCGCACGCAGCCTTCCGCATGGGTGAAGTTGCCGCTGAAAATGCCCTTAAAGGAAACCATGCTGTTGCCAAATTGAACTTGACTCCTGCAGCTATCTACACTCTTCCTGAAGTAGCAGCAGTAGGTTTGACTGAAGAACAAGCTCGTGAGAAATATGATGTTGCTATCGGTAAATTCAACTTTGCTGCCAACGGTCGTGCCATTGCATCAGATGCGGCTCAAGGTTTCGTAAAAGTTATCGCTGATAAGAAATACGGAGAAATCCTTGGTGTACACATTATCGGTCCTGCAGCTGCAGAGTTAATCAACGAAGCATCAAGCATCATCGAAATGGAAATCACTGTTGAAGAAATGCTGAAGACTATCCACGGACACCCAACCTACTCTGAAGTGATGTACGAAGCGTTTGCGGATGTTCTAGGAATGGCCATCCATTCACCTAAGAAAAAATAAAACGAAGATAGATTAGACTGGAAGATATTTTCCAGTCTCTATCGTATAAAGGGATATCATGAAATATATTATCAATCATTCAAACGACACTGCCTTTAATATTGCCTTGGAAGAATATGCCTTTAAACATCTTTTAGATGAGGATCAAATCTTCCTTCTTTGGATTAACAAACCATCTATCATTGTTGGTCGTCACCAGAATACCATCGAAGAAATCAACCGTGATTATGTTCGAGAAAATGGCATTGAAGTAGTTCGCCGTATCAGTGGTGGTGGAGCTGTTTATCACGATCTAAACAACCTCAACTACACTATCATCTCAAAGGAAGATGAAAACAAGGCCTTTGACTTTAAGAGCTTCTCAACTCCAGTTATCAATACACTAGCTCAACTTGGGGTTAAAGCTGAGTTCACAGGTCGTAATGACCTTGAGATTGATGGCAAGAAGTTCTGTGGCAATGCTCAAGCCTATATCAACGGTCGTATCATGCACCACGGTTGCTTGCTCTTTGACGTTGATTTGTCAGTCCTTGCTAACGCCCTTAAGGTTTCAAAGGATAAATTTGAATCAAAAGGTGTGAAATCGGTTCGTGCTCGTGTGACCAATATTATCAATGAATTACCAGAAAAAATCACAGTCGAAGAATTCCGTGATTTACTACTGGAATACATGAAAAAAGAGTACCCAGAGATGACTGAATACGTTTTTTCTGAGGAAGAATTAGCTGAAATCAATCGTATCAAGGATACCAAGTTTGGAACTTGGGACTGGAACTATGGTAAATCACCTGAATTTAACGTCCGTCGTGGAACAAAATTCACTAGTGGTAAGGTGGAAGTCTTTGCTAATGTCGTCGAATCAAAAATCCAAGACATCAAAATTTATGGTGACTTCTTTGGTATTGAAGACGTTGCTGCAGTAGAAGATGTCCTTCGTGGGGTGAAATACGAACGCGAAGACGTCCTTAAGGCGCTAGAAACCATTGATATCACACGCTACTTCGCTGGTATTAGTCGTGAAGAAATCGCTGAAGCGGTAGTGGGATAAATTAAAAAGAAGTTGCTTGTTTTAACAGCTTCTTTTTTCGAGTTTTCTTTTACATAATTTATTTTATGTAGTTTATAAACTATCCAGAGCATTCTTTTGTTCATCGTTAACGATATGGGTATAGAGGTCAGTGACTTGCGTACTGGCGTGTCCTAGCTGGTGGCTAACCAAAACTTGCGATTTAGTCGCATCATAGAGCCTAGTTGCTAGGGTATGTCGGAGTTTGTGGGGAGTTACGCGGACTTTGAAGTCCTCAGAGTACTTAGCAACCATCTTTTCCACGCTGGAAGCATCGATACGATTGGGAACACCTCTATAGAGTGTTAAAAAGAGGGCTGTATCCGTCTTTTCCGTCTTATAGCGTTGATTTCGAATGGCTAGATAATTCTCTAGATAAGGTTTTGCAAAGGCAGCGACATTGACCGAGTCACGTTTGCCCCCTTTTCGAGTGACATCAATAACCATCATTTTGAGATTGAGATCCCTTATATCCAGATTAACTGCTTCAGACAAGCGAACACCAGATGCCAAGAGAAGGGCAATGATGGCCAAATCACGTTCTTTATTTTTGTTAAATGATGAAAGAGCTCGATTTGAGAGCTGTTGTGGGTACTCTTGGTCGATATAAGTCAGAAAACCTTCTGTTTCATCACCTAGAAAGAGTTTTTGCTTGATATTTTCAGCTCTGGCAGCAAGTGTTTCTTTCTTTTTCTTGGTTGAAACTTTTTTTATTACATTACGATAAAAATAAGGTTCCCCTTGGTCATTTTCGACTTCCTCGGTCAGATACTTGTAAAGACTAGAAAGTGCTGACAAAGTCCGATTGATGGTTGTCTGAGAGACACCTTGCTTGGTTGTATTGGCATTCAGCAAAGGACGTTCACGTAGGTAAAGGATAAAGGATTCCATGTCTTTTTTTGACATATTTTCTAAGACCGATAAAGGGATATCAGATATTTTATCGGCGTTTGAGATACCAGACTCTAAAACCCAGCTGAAAAATCGATCGTATTCCTTGAGGTATTCGTACAAGGTTGTAAAACTGTAGGGAACAGCGAGCTTAGATTGGTAGTATTCCAAAACATACCAGGGCATGATTTGTTTTAGTTTGTCAATTCGTTCCAGTAAAATCTCACGTTTCATGTATTTTCTCCATAAATAAGTCTACAAGTAGTATAGCATATACTTGCACATTTTTCAAGAAAATTATAGTTTTTCGGAAAGATGTTATAGGGCTTTTTAATAGAATAACCAAAAATGATTTCATTTTTAATAACTAAAAAATTTTTTCGACAAAAATTGTCTATAATGTACTTTATTACTGAGAAACTAACACAAAGACTTGGTTCTTTTTTCATAAGAACCAAGTCTTTGTGTCTGATATGAATCTACTAGAAATTTTTCAAAGTCATTCTTATAATTCAATTTCTCTAAAAAATTTCAATTGCCATTTTTGTGTTGATTGAGCCGTTGTATTTAAATTTGTGCACCAAGGCGGATAAAATCGCATGGACATTTTTCCTTTGCTGTTTTTTGTTGAGAGAATTTTCTTACAAGTAGCAACTTCGTTTGGAATAATAAATAGCCCCTTTTTATCATTATCGATGACAACGATAACAAGTTCAGTTCCCAAATCTTCATTGGTATAAGGAATGTTCATGTTATTTTTGTCTTTTTTCCAAAAAACTGTAAAATATCCTTCTTTTTTCGGTGTTCTTTTTGCTAAGCGGCATCTTTTATATCCTTGCTCATCCTTTATTTTGATAAGAATACCTTCGTATTTTTCATTCCACTTTTCTTTAATGAATTCAAAATCACCATAAAACTCATATAGAACATCTAGTATTTTCATTATGATGTATGTCCTCCCTTATCAAAATCAACAAAATATTCTTGATACATTTATTACATAATAAAAATTATGTAATAATATTTTTGATCTACAACAACAAATCTTTGACTTTCCCAATTTCACTTTTTGGAATCACCAGGTGGATCATATCCCCCAGATACATTCTGGTTGAGCCGTTAACTGTTTGGCTCTTGCCATTATGGACTTGGGTGGTGATGAGTACGTTATGTGGTAAGTTGAGTTCGTGTACTTGTTTTCCTGCTATTTTATCTGAAACAGGGATTTCAATAAGTGTGACTTCTCCTTCATCTGATGCTTCTTCAGGCAGCATTTTTTCCAACATAGCCTCATAGACTGGTGCCCCCTTGAGTAGATCCATGATGATGTAGGCGACCAAGGTCACTAAACCAAGTGGCATGAGGTTGCGAATATCTCCTACCATCTCAGTTACGAGTATCATTGCAGTTAAGGGAGCCTTGGATATGGCTCCAAAATAGCCACTCATTCCCAGAATGACAAAGATAGGGAATTGCTCCTGACTGACAAGCCCAAGATTGACACAAATAACACCAACTAGGGCACCAAGCAAGGAACCAAGCGCCAAAATTGGTAGGAAAATTCCTCCTGGAAGGCCACTTCCATAACTAATCATGCTCCAAACAAAGCGAATCAAAAAGTAAACTAATAGAACTTGGAAACTAAAATCTTGCTCAGTTAAGGAAAGAACCAGCTGATTTCCACCACCAAGTATTTGTGGTAAGAAGATCCCGACTGGTATGATGAGAATGAAAGCCAGAATTGGATAATATGCTCTATCCAAACGGATTTTTTGACCAATCCAGTCATAAACTCTACCGACATTGAGTACAGCCTTCTCATAGAGAAAACCGGAAAGACCCAGAAAAATTCCCATGAGGAGGTAAATCCAATACTGATCTAGGGTCATGAGAGGAATATTGTCTGGCATATCCAGTACGGGTGTTAGGCCAAATATGAGCAAAGAGACAAAGTTTGCTACGAGACTAGCTGCTAGAGTTGAGACCCAGAAAAAGCGTGAAAAATGGTGATAGACTTCTTCTACAACAAAGAGAAGTCCTGCAATCGGTGCATTAAAGGCTGCAGCTAGACCAGCTGCAGCACCACTAGCAATCAAGGACCGTTCCTCAACTGGACTGGATTTGAGCCACTTGGCAATGCCTTTACCACCAACTGCTCCAAGTTGGATACTTGGCCCTTCACGCCCCAGCATGAGTCCGCTGGCAATAGCTAGAATTCCTAGAATATATTTTTTCCAAAGAATGCCCCACCAGTTGAGAGTCATTAGTCCCTTTAATTCGGCTTCGACTTGAGGAATTCCTGAGCCTTTGATATCTTTCTCTGACCGTGTTAATTTAGCACTGAGCCAGCAGATGAGTATGTAAAATAAAACCAGTACAAAAAGATTGCGCACTAGGTGCGCTTGATCTTGATAAAGCCCTTGTATCAGGTGGAAGCCTTTTTCGATTGAAAACCGAAAGGATCCAACGATAATTCCAACAACGAGACCAACAACGATTCCTCGTCCAACTTGGGATAATATGGTGCTTGAGGCAAAGGCAAATTCTTTCTTGGAACTGAGTGTTTCTGACTGTTCCTCCATAATCATTCCTTCTAACTTATCTTTCTTTTTCTCCTGAAACCAGCAATTTAACGGGTTCAAAGCTGGTCCGGTGAATTGGGGTAACTCCTAGTTTTTCCAGTCCTTCTAGGTGTTTAGCAGTTCCATATCCTGCATTAGTAGTGAAATCATAGCCGGGAAACTGCTGATCGTATTCCTTCATCAATTTATCACGTGTCACTTTTGCTACTATGGAAGCTGCTGCGATCGAGAGGGAATTAGCATCTCCTTTAATGATGGAGGTTTGTGAAATGGGTAAATCCAATTTCATGGCATCTATCAGGAGGTGCTCAGGTTGAGGACTGAGCTGGGAGATTGCTTCTTTCATGGCCAGTTTGGTTGCTTCATAGATATTGACTTGATCGATGACTTGATTATCCATGATACCAATTCCGACTGACAAGGCTTTGTCTTGAACTGCTTGGAAAATCTCCAGATGTTTCTTTTTAGGAATTTTCTTGCTGTCGTTGAGACCTTTAATTTTACAATTTTGAGGTAAAACAACAGCTGCAGCGACTACAGGTCCAGCCAGAGGACCACGGCCGACCTCATCAACACCAGCAATTAAGGTCAATCCTTGCTTATAAAGTTTTTTTTCATAGGAAAGCATGGATTCCAAACGAAGTTCCTCATCCAATTCTGCCTGAATGGCTTTTTTACGCTTGCTGATTTCTTTTTGAACTCCTGAGCGAGTATCCTGTTCAAGCTCTAAAAAAATAGGGTCATCTAAGTCCTTGACCGTAGCAAGGAGTTCTTTGACTTCTTTAATCGTCGCCATTGAGGTCTTCCAATGTATCTAAGGTATAGTTACCGAGTTTGCCGTCGCGGACTTCCTTCACGAAGAGACTGTAGAATCGGTCATAGTCATCACGGAAACCGAGGGCGCGGGTCATATCCATAATAATAACAGGCGCTTCTTCCTCAATTTTCATTTGTTTGAAGCGTTCAGCCAACTTTTCTGGATAATGTTCTTTGAAATAATTGAGACCAAAAATAGTTACCTCATCCATAGGAAGCAACTGGTCTTTAATAGCTCCTGTCAAGGCCAGTTTCAATGCAACAGTTTCATCCTCAAACTTAGGCCAGAGAATCCCCGGTGTATCCAAGATTTCCAGGTCTTTATTGGTTTTGAGCCATTGTTGCCCTTTAGTCACACCCGGTTTGTTGCCGACAACGGCAATTTTTTTACCAGCCAAACGATTCATGAGAGTTGATTTACCAGCATTTGGAATCCCGATAATCATGGTACGCAAGGTTTCAATCTTGATCCCACGTTCTTTTTGACGAGCAATCTTATCAGCCATAAGTTTCTTAGCAGCATCGGTTACAATTTTTACAGTTACTTGCTCTTTGGAGTTGATAGCTAGCGTCTGGATTCCTTGTGATTCAAAATATTGACGCCATTCCTTGGTCATTGCTGGGTCGGCCAAGTCCGCCTTGTTTAAAATCAAGAGTTTTGGTTTGTCACCAACAATTTTAGTCAACATAGGATTTTGACTAGATAGAGGCAAGCGTGCATCCACCAAAATCGTCACAAAATCAACAAATTTTAAATTCTCCTGCACTTGTCGACGCGCTTTAGACATGTGACCAGGAAACCATTGAATAGTAGCCATTGAGTTTTTTTCCTTTCGAATCAAGGGTTTAGAGCCCCTATTTTATTTTACTATTGTTTGAACGTAGAGAGTTTTCAAATGAAGGATGTTCAAACAGTTTTTGTTTAATTACATAGAAATCTACCTTATATTATATCATGCCTTCTCTATTTTGTCTGATGATAGCCTTTTAAGCTCCCTGTATAGAAAAAAGCCATCAAATGAGGCTCTATAATATTTGTAGTGGGTAAATCCCCTATGGATCTTATGGAGCCTTTTTTGTGTAGAAAAAAAGTCCCATA